>QWOR01000255.1 GCA_003669575.1 Planctomycetota bacterium
GACGGGTCACACGCTGAGACCCAAAAACCAGCTTCTGAGTGGGGTTTCTGAGCTTCTGAACCTCTTCGAGCATGAACTCCCCGTTGGGCCCCTCGAACTGCAGCTCCTGAGTCACCGGGATACGACCATCAGGCATCGAAGCGGCCACGCGATTGCGGACCGCCAGAACGTCGTTGATCGCCGTCTGGCATTCGGCCTTGGCGTCTGGCGTAGTGACCGGCCAGATCAGTTCCTGTGATTCGGAAACCAGCTCATACCCCGAGTCGGTCGCCAATCATTCCAGCATGCGTCTCTCCACATAGTAGGAAACCGTTCCTCCAGGACGAATGACAAACAGTAGATACGGCTCAGGCTGGAGTGCAGACGCCGCCGAATTCTCAGCCATGCGTTGTTCATCCCAGTATTTCAGCAGAGCATCGGTCCCCGCCCGCACCGGGTTGTACTCCGGATTGAAACCCGAAATATCACCTGCTGAAAGCGAAATCTCCTCTGATGGGAATCGAATGGCTTTCGCGTCACATTCGATGACGATCGGGCGACGGCGCGTCGGTGAGGTCCCGGCGTAAGGTACCAACTGAAACTTGTTCGCTTGTTCCTTCTTGTCGGCCTTGAGCTTGTCCAGTTCGGACTGCAGCACGGCCAGCTGTTGAGACAGCGTCAGCTCAGTCGACTTCGCGGTTTCGACCTTATCACTGATTTCGTTCTTCTCGGCCAGAAGTTGATTGATTCTCGCCTGCAAATCCGAGAGTTCGACGGCCAGCCCCTCTTCCTCCTGCGCTTGAGTCGTGAGCAGAACCTGCCCCTGCTTCAGCCGTTTCTGCAGCCGGTCCCATTTCTCTCGCAGTTCGGCCAGCTTATCCTCCCACTGTCGGCGGAGGGCCTCGCGTTCGAGGGTCTGATCTGGCACGGGGGGCGGCGCGGGGGGCAGGAGCTGTTTTGCCGGTGATTGAACTGTTACCACAAACTCAGCGGCATCGGTCGAGAATGCGGGATCGTCCTCGGGAATCGGTAACGGAACGAGATTCTGAGCGGCTTCCGCGACCTGCTGGGCCTGCTCAGCTTTCGCTTTCGCCACGGCGTCATTGTGCAGCTTGCGTGTGGTCACCAGCAGCAACAGAATCAGCGCCCCCATCGCACTGACCAGCACGGCCAGAAAGGGAAAGAGCGAAACAGCTTGTCCAGACTTTCGACGACTCACGTCACAATGGCTCGCTGAAGGGATGAGGTGTCATCCCGATGGATGGACTTCTGACGCAGAATCACGCAGCGCGCGAATGCACGCGGGCAGTCAGCAGATGAATCGCAGCGTTCAGGCTGTGGATCGACTCCTCGAACTTGCCGGTCTCTCGCAGCGTGTCGAGGTTCTCATGGAGAACATGTTGCAGCTGGGCCAGGTTTTCTTCCTGGCCAACGATCCGCAGGAGGTGATCGCTATGCAGTGACAGGGCCTGGGCCTGTTGTTCGCCCACCGTGGCCAGCTGCTGGAAGCTGCCCTGCCAGACATCGAGCCGGTTCGCGAACTCGTCGAGTACGTCACGCAGCTGCCGCTGCTGAGCCCGTTGTGCAGCTCCGATGTCTTCCCGGAGCATGGTGGTCCAGTACTCCAGTTGCTGCTGGCGCGTATCGTCATGCGTGCGCCGGTCCTCTTCGATCCTCTCGATGGTCGTCGAAAGGTGCTGCGTCACCTGCTGACAAGCATTCAGGAATTCATGCCGGATCGCCTGAAGTTGCTCTGCATGATCGGCCAGTACCGAGTCGGTTCCTTCGACGAGCGACTCGCTCAGGATCTGCTCGTGAGCTTTCACGGTCTCCGACCATCGCTCACGCAATGAATCGAGCGAGATCTGCCACAGACCCGTCTGTTGTTCGATGAGTCCGCCCGTGCTTTCAATCAGCCGGCGTGCCGACTCCTGTTCTGCCTGAAGAATCGCATTATCGGGAGTGGCCGGGCCATCCAGCATGGGCCCACACAGCCCCTGTGCTGACTCTTCCGCCATCGAGAGAATCGCATCTTCGTTTCGTTTGACGAACAACGATCCGAACACCAGTGCCAGCGAGAACAACAGCGCGATCGCCGTCGTATCAAACGCCACAGCCAGACCGCCCGTCACTTCCGGGAGCGAGGTATCGAGCTTGTCGGGAGTCACGTTGGCAATCGCCAGCGTGATCCCCAGCACCGTCCCCAGAAAGCCCATGATGGGGATGGCCCAGATGATCGTCTGCAGGAGTGAATGGCTGTCGTGCAGTGCGTCAGCCGCCGTCTCTGACAGAAACTTGAGCTGGTCTCCCAACCCCGAAGACGAGACTCGCTCTTTCACAAAGCGACCAATCCCCTTCAGCCGTCGCCCCCAGACTGACTCCAGATGGGCCGGATCAACTCCACTTAGTTCTTTCTTGATCTGCTCATGGGCCGCTTTCGTTTCAGAGCTCAGCGAGCCCAGCTTGATCGACCGCAAGGCGGCATACTCCAACCGGAGCGAGTACGCCTTCTGCACGAGCACAACCGCCCCCACGGCGAACAACCATACCTCCAGGTATTCCACCCAGTGCATGCAGCAGTATCTCTGTATTTCAGCCTGCCAGAACGTCAGATACGGAATGGCGGCATAGAACCCGACCGTCAGTAACGTGCCCCACAACCAGGGGGACCGCAAAACGGCGTCACTCCAGCTCAGAGTCTGGTCATACTCAAGAGGGTCAAGATCTTGTGGACGATCGACAGGAAGAACTTCTGGGGGCTGTGCTGGCATAATGAGATCCGTTCTCTGGTGGCGCAATGTCTCTGCACCTGCGGCAGATCCGCTTCAGGTGTTAGAATCGGCTAAGTCGACAGGATCGATTCAGCTGAACCCTTGGCGAGGAGTCGGATTTGAGCCCAACTTGCAAAAGTTCCGGCGAAAGCCGCCGGTTCACTCACCGGCGGAAGCCTGGATGACAGTTAATTCCTGTGAAGTACAGAGGAGGGAGCCGAACTCAACGACGTCACTCTAACGGTCATTCCAGTTCGCCCGGCTATTTGGATTTTTCTGGAAAGTCGCGGCGGAACACTCGATGATGGGGGACGGGACGCAATGATTGCAGGCCCCGCCACGGGTGCCAGGTCAGTCGATACAGATACCTCTTCGTCCCTTCACCGGAGATCAACAGATGCAGAGGTCGAATCCAGCCAGCCTGGCTTTCGCCTTTGCGGCGTTATTCATCACGCTGTTCTGGTCAGATGCCCGTGGCGATTCGCTCCGGCTCAAGAGCGGACTGATCTATAGCGGAAAAACGGTCCCTCTGCGCGATCCGGCGGTCTATTCCTCCGTCAACCCTCGCGCCAAAAAGACCGCTCCGTCGTCGAGCCGGATCTGGATGGTCGACGATGGGCCACGCAGACTTTGCTTCCCCAGCAAACAGGTCGCGGAAATTGACCCGGGCAACAAAGACTTGTCCGAGAGAATTACATTCAACTTCCCAATGCATCGGACGGGCCGGGCTGCGATTCCCGACCAGATCGGATCATTCTCCCGGATCGAAGAGTTCGACGAGTTCGGCCACGGAATGGTCCAGCTGCGTACCGCCGACGCCCCCATGGATGTCATTCTGGGCATCGCGGAGATGCGGCCCGACTACGTCAATATCGAGTCTCTTTCGCACGACTGGTCATTCGCGAGAACCACCCAGTCACTGGGTGCAGAGACTATCGACAAGATTCTGAAACAGAAGATCGACAACACGCAGCTGCAAGATCGCAAATCGGTCATCATCTTCTATGAGCAGGCCGAGATGTACAAAGCGGCCCACCAGGAGGTCGAGGCCCTCGCGCGGGACTTCCCGTCCGAGCAGTCCTGGTGTCAGGAGACTCTGGCCCGGATGAATGAGCTTGATGCCCGGCTGGTCATCAACGCCCTCACCCGGTTCCGCGACGCCGGACAGCACGAACTCGTCGAAAGCGCACTCAAAAGATTCCCTCAGGACGGAGTCAGCGCGGACATCCAGCGCCAGGTCCTGGAACTCTCCGACAAGTACCAGACCAACCGTGAACGTCGCGAACACATCCTGTTCCAGCTCGACATGCTGCAGTCACAGCTGCCCGAGGAGCAGGCGGCCCACCTGCGTCCGTTGCGCAGCCTGCTCAATGAGGAACTCAATGCCAACGAGAACCTCGAACGTCTGACACCTTACGAGCAGGTCGCCGAAGACGAGCAAATTCCGGCCGACCAGAAACTCGCCCTTGCCTACTCCAGCTGGGTCGTGGGCCCCACTGATGCCGTTGACTCTCTTCCCACGGCACTACGGATGTGGGAGATGCGGTTCCTGATGCAGGAGTATCTGCGTACTCCAGAGAACTCCAAACGTCGGGAAGAGATCGTTCACAGCCTGGAGAAGACCGAAGATGCGCTGCCGGAACTCCTGACTCGCATTGTCGAGTTCCTGCCCGTGTTCGAGGATTCGGACCCGATCCCGGCAGGGGTTCCGACGACCGTGGAGTTCAACTCCGAAGGATCGGGAGAGCCACTCTCTTATGTCGTGGTACTGCCCAAGGAGTACAAGCCGCAACATACCTATCCATTGCTCGTCGTCATGCACTCGATGGGAGCCACTCCCGAGAAAGAAGCGGTGTGGTGGGCTGGAAACGCAGAACGTGAAGGCCAGGCCCAGCGGCGAGGCTTCATCACGATTGCCCCCCGTTATGCCAAAGAAAAGCAAACGGAGCATGAGTTCGACATCGCATCCCATCTCGCAGTCCTCAGCGCAATCCGGCACGCGATGCGGACTCATCGAATCGACGGCAATCGCGTAATCCTGGCTGGGCATGGCATGGGTGCGGACGCCTGTTTCGACCTGGGAATGGCTCATCCCGATGTCTTTGCTGGAGTCGCTCCGATCTGCGGCAGGTGTCTGGGCACCTGCAAATACTATTGGGAGAACTCGCGGAAACTGCCGTGGTACGTCGTCAGTGGACAGCGTGACCGCAACACAGTTGCCGAAAACATGCGGGATCTGAACCGGCTCTTTAACCTGGGAGCTGACATCATCTACTGCGAGTTCAAGGAGCGCGGGATTGAGTCGTTTGTCGAGGAACTCCCCCGTCTGATGGACTGGGCCGAAACGGTCCGTCGCAAGCCGCTCACAGAGTTCATGGACTTTGAGGTCAGAACACAGCGGGCGTTCGACAACCGGTTTTACTGGCTGGAGTCCACATCACTGCCCCCCGAGATGTCGCAACCGCCCACCAGCAAAACCTGGATCATGGATGGCAAGATCACACAGGGAGGAACGATTTACATCAAACATCCCGGTAAGACTGCGACGATTTGGCTACACTCTGAAATGGCGATCAACCTGAATGATCGCATTCGTGTCCTGGTCAATGGGACAGAACGACTCAAAACCTCCTGGAAACCCAGCGCTGGGGCCTTACTCGAAGATTTGCTGAGAAGAGCTGACCGCCAGAGAGTTTTCACCATGCGAATCGATGTCAAGTAGTGTCGGTGGCACCTGCAAATCGAACACCGCCACTCACCCGCTGAGAACGAAGTACGTACGCTCTCAGAAACTGCCGCCCTTCATTCCTGGCACGGGTGATTGGCCACCTTCATTTTCAAATCGTACTCCCTATCTCCCTCCCCCCATTGAAATCCTCATAAAGTCTGCTCGCCCCCTTCCCCACTCAACAGCCGTTGCTCGCATTTTCCCCACCGCTCCGTACGATAACGCTGCCCCTTACAACTCACCGCGAGCCCTCGCCGAAATGGCCAAGAAATCCTCTTCATCTCGGCCACTCGCGATCTCTCCCGAGACAGAGTCACCAGACGTTCAAAAGCTCTTACTCGCACTTCACACTCATTGGGGTTACGAAAGCTTCCGCCCACTTCAGCAGGCAGCCATGCTGGATGTCCTGCGAGGGCAAGACTCGCTCGTGGTCCTGCCCACAGGTGGCGGCAAGTCGCTCTGCTACCAGGTCCCCGCTGTCTGCATGGATGGGGTGGCGGTCGTGGTGTCGCCGCTCATCTCCCTCATGAAGGACCAGGTCGACGCCCTGCGGGCCAATGGTGTTGCCTCTGCGTTCGTCAACAGCACGCTGACCCCGCAGCAGAAGTGGGAGATCGCGAATGATCTTCAGGAGGGCAAACTCAAGCTGTTGTATGTCGCTCCGGAAGGTCTCGAATCGCCCGCACTCATCAACCGCCTCAAAAACGCGGGCGTCTCGTTCTTCGCCATCGATGAGGCCCACTGCGTCAGTCACTGGGGCCACGACTTCCGCCCGCACTACCGTCAGCTCAAGTTGCTGCGAGAAAGGTTTCCGGGGGTCGGCATTCATGCCTTCACAGCGACTGCCAACGAACGGGTTCGTAACGACATCGTCGAACAGCTGCTGCTCAATCAGCCGGAAGTTCTCGTCGGGCACTTTGATCGCCCCAACCTGACCTATCGCGTCGAACGACGCGGCAAGCTGACCGCTCAGCTCAGCGCCATCATGGATCGTCACAAGGACGAAGCCGGAATCATCTATTGCATCAGCCGCAAAGAAGTCGAGACGGTCAGCACCCAGCTCAATGCACTGGGGTACAAGACACTCCCCTACCATGCCGGGCTCTCTGATGAGCTGCGACAATCGCACCAGGAGAAGTTCATCCGCGACGAGACTGAGACGATCGTCGCGACAGTCGCCTTCGGCATGGGAATTGACAAGCCAGATGTGCGTTATGTGATCCACGCCGGGATTCCCAAGTCGATCGAACATTACCAGCAGGAAACCGGCCGCGCGGGACGCGACGGACTCGAAGCTGAGTGCTGGCTGATCCATGGCCCGCGCGATGTTCAGACGTGGCAGTACATCTTTGCAGATCAGCCGGATGATGTCCGCGATGCGTCACACGCCTCGCTCGATGCCATGATCCACTACGCGGAAGACGCCAGCTGCCGACACCGGCTCCTGGTCCAGCACTTTGGCCAGGACCTCGAAGCCGACTGCGGCGACAGCTGTGACAACTGCCTGGGTGAAACCATTTCACCGCTAGAGTCTCAGCTGGCCGAGAAACTTTGGGAGGATGACACAGCTCTCTCGGCGGACGAATCAGCGCTGATCGCCAAGAAGATACTCTCATCAATTCATCGCCAGGGCGAACGCTTTGGAGCTGAGTACACCACGCGAGTCGTCACCGGACGAACCGACGAACGCATCCAGCAGAACGGTCACGATGCCATCACGACATTTGGCGTCCTGAAGGGGAACGCCCTGACGACGGTGAAAGACTGGATCAGTGATCTGGTCAGCCAGGGACTGCTGATACGCGATGGCGAATACCAGATCCTGAAGATCACCGACTCCGGGCGGAAACTTCTTAAGGGAGAAGGCGAGGTTCGTTTGCGAGCAGCCGCGTCGGCACGGAAGCGACAAGCCGGCCCACAACGTCGCAGCTCACGTTCCCCGGCGAAACCGCTGGAGGGCGTCGACTCAGGGCTGTTCGATGCATTGCGAGCCTTGCGACAGCAGATCGCCCGCGAACGAGATGTCCCACCGTACATCATCTTCGGTGACTCGACACTGCGCGAGCTGGCGGTCATCCGCCCGACGACGAAAGAAGGGTTCGGAGAGATCCGTGGCGTCGGCGACAAGAAGTTCGCCGACTTCGGCCCCGCCTTTATGCAGGCGATCGCCGCTTACTGTGAAGAACACCAGCTCCAGTCGAACCTCGTGCCGCCCTCCACAAGCTCATTCACAACCTCCGCGGCCCGCCCCAAAGCGACACGCACCACAGTCGCCCCCAGCGGTGGGGGAATCGAGGCGTTCAAACTGTTCGACGAGGGAGCCAGCACGACCACCGTCGTCGAGAAGACCGGACGGGCTCTCTCCACAGTCCAGGGCTATCTGACCGATTACCTGCGCGCTCGCAAGATCACTGATCCGACTCCCTGGGTCGATGCAGCCACTGCAGCGCGGGTGCGCGAGGCTTGTGAGGAATTCGGCCCTGAGGTGCGTCTGACTCCGCTCTTCGAGCATCTCGGAGGGACGGTGAATTACGAGACCTTGCGGATCGTGACGACGTGTCTCAAGAATCAGCAGGATGAATAAATGCGGCCAGCGGCAACTTGGTCTGCCGGCCCACGAATATTCCGACACATGCAATGGTGGCTCAACGCCGCCAGCAGCTGGTCACGCCCTACGCTCTATGACTGACATTCTTCTTCCCGTAATGCAGATCGACATCCCGGTGACCGAGACTCAAAAACGCGTAAAGGCCTACCGACGCGACCAGCGACAGTGATGTCGCACTCAGCATGACTGTAAATCCCCACTGGTCGAGAATTCGCCCCAGGATCGGCGAAGTCAGTGCCATCCCCAGATCGGCGAATGCCAGGATCATCGTCGTTCCGGTCCCGCGATACTGCTCCGGGAACGTCTCTGCCCCCAGCGACACGACGCAAGGAAACAGCAGTGCATGACCAAACCCGATGCACAACGCGGGCCCGATGAACTGGGCCTCAGACTGGACAAAGATCAGCCATGCATGACCGATCGCATGTCCCACGAGCCCGAGCAAAATCATCGACCGGCGGCCCATTGTCCGGCTCCACGTCCGGGTCAGCAGTCGTACCGAAAATGCCGCCACCGCGTACCCGGTGAAAAAGTATCGGACCCCGTCCAGATGACGCTCCGTCGCCAATCGCGTCAGAAAAACCAGTGTCACCGAGAACCCCAGCCCCATCATCAGCGACACCAGCACTACCGGCCCCGGCCAGTAACGTCGTACCAGCACATGCGCTGGCGGAGTCACCTCGGGACTGACATGCACATCGGTATGCGTCAGTAACAGCAC
>QWOR01000245.1 GCA_003669575.1 Planctomycetota bacterium
AGGATCGGGTTCGGGAGATATTCATGGATTGGCTTCCCTCTCCAGTTGTCGCCAAATCGGCACGAGCAGCGCTCTTCCGCTCGTGTCTGGCCCCTCCCTGGACGTTGAAAACTGCACGCGGTCTTTCCGCCGTGGTTCAGTGACGTCACTGGACGAACTTGGCCATCGAGTTCGTCACCGCCAGTTGTCCGAAACCGTTGCCTCGCTGAGTCCGGCCAGTTGCCCGGAATCCAAATCCTCCCCACAAGGATGTGTTCATGAAGTCACAAAAGCCCGTCATTGGCATCAACACCGATTTTCGCCCGTCGACGAAGAAGGACTCCTACCCCTTCTCATGGATCCATGCCGGATACTATGACAGCGTGATCGCCTCTGGCGGAATCCCCATGGTGTTGCCCCCGATGGGTGACGAAGAGGACATGCGGCAGGCTCTGTCCCTGGTCGATGGCGTGGTGATGGGCGGCTGCAAGCTCGATCTCGATCCCGTGCGTCTGGGCTTCGACAAGCACCCCAGCACTCGCCCGATGCCCTCTCGCCGCGAAGAATTCGACCGCCGGATGGCCAAGCTGTGTTATGAGATGAAGATCCCGACCCTCGCCATCGGCACCGGGATGCTGACGATGAACATCATCTGCGGCGGCACTGTGTTCCAGCACATCCCCGAAGACGTTTTGAAGCCACTCAATCACCGTGACCCCGTGGAAGCCTGCCTGCGTCACGTCATCGAGATCGTCCCCGGCACCAAGATGGACCAGATCTACGGCCCCGGCGAAATCCGCGTCAACAGCGACCACCACATGGCCGTTGATCAGGTCGCCCCGATGTTCCGCGTCTCCGCAGCTGCGATGGATGGCGTCGTGGAAGCCTATGAATCCATGGAAGACAACTGGTGGTGTGTCGGCGTCCAGTTCCATCCGCACGACGAACACGCTTCCGCCCTCGACCTCCAGGTGTTTGAAGCCCTGATCGAAGGCATCCGCCATCAGGACGCTCCCGAGATCCTGCAATTCGAGCGTCGTCGCCAGACAGCGTAACAATTCGCGAGTCAACAAATCAAAAAAGCCCATGGGTTCCAACCCATGGGCTTTTTTCGTGGAGTCATCAAAGCGAACAAGGTCTCGCGAACCTGCATCGCCACTGGCTTAGAACTCAACCTTATATTTCTCGACCATCTTACGACGAATGGCGACCGTGTCTTCATCAATTGCCTGGAACTGCTCGGCACGGTTACTGGCTGAACCAGCTCGCTCGAACCGCCGCGTCCGAGCGAAGTCGCTTTCCTGCCGAGTCCAGGTATTGTAAGTGTCACCATAGAAATTGTTGAAGTTGCCCCAGAAATCGACGTTCTGCTGGTTTTGCTGGGCCGATTGCTGATTGATTCGCGACGAGGCCATGCGGTAGTGAGTCGACTGTACCCGCAGACGCATCACGACATCGTCACAGTACTGCAGCATGTCGGGATCGACATACAGCGAGGGGAGCGTTTCGATCTGACGGGCATAGCGATCAAACCACATCGCGCTTTCGCCAATCCGTCCCGTGCGTGCACGGTCATCTTTCCGCAGGTCAGCCACCAGCTTCTGGGTGGCTCGGAAACGAGTCAGCGTTGCCTTAGCGGTCCGCTGCTGCTCCTGTTCGGAAGTCAGCACGGCCCCCGGTTGGTACTGTGATGGCACTTCGGTGGGGAAGTCGATCAGACTTAACACCTGCCGAATCCCGGAAATCGAAATCGGACCTTCGAGGACGATCTTGTTCTTCCCCTGAGTGAAAGTCCAATTGTCGATGTCTTCAAAATAAGCGCCGTTATTGGACAGGATCTCGATAATGAGTTCCTTCCCCCACTTTGACATCTCCGGCGGCTCCTGAGAAAAATCGACGGTTAGCGTCGCTTGAGCGTCCTTTCGGAAAGCGAGTTGCAGGACCAACCCTTTAATCGAGGCGAGGAAGCTGGCAGCCACGCCCACATCGATCGGCGGGTTCCGGAACGTTTCACTGCCCGCCAACCGACTGCGAATCTGCGACTGTGAAAACATATCGTTGAGATCGACAGCCACAATGGCCCCGACGGCACCGCCCACCTGCTCCGCAGCAGATGTCATATAGCTCGATAGCTGAGCCTTTTTCTTGGCGTTCACCATTTGAACTGCCCGGCTGACCTGCTGGCGATCAGGAGGCGTTAACACAGCGAGTACGTTTCTATCCGTCGAAACGGCCACCGCACCGTATGGCAAAACCGCGTAATCCCGCTTGCCGAGCGTTTCAACCGAGCCACTGTAGGATGCTGCCAGTCCAGCAATCGAGGGCTCAACATTCATTTTGATCAACGCCTTCTGCCAGTCGATCATGGAGTTGCGAAAACCTCGAATCCGGGCAGCCAGCAGAACCTGAGCGCGTTCTTCGCCAGACACGATGTGCGAGTTCTCGTCACCCGCTGACTTGTCTGCAACCACAGCCTTCCCGAACACAGATCGCCGAATTTGCTCAGAATCAATCATGACCAGAATATTGGCATCATCGGGAACCTGATTGAGCAGCGGAGTAAAAGGCGTCTCGGCTTGTAAACACTGAGGTAAGACAACCGTCAGGATCGCCGCCATGAACCAGACTGAACACTGTTTGAACGATCGCAGATTCAACATCGGAGGCCCCTAACTCGCGTTACTCAAATCAGTGAAAACGTCACTAAAAGGTTAACGCGGCCCTCCGGAACGAGCAACTCGTGACAGTGACAGGACCTGCGAAACAGATCCGCAAAACTGGACCGCCCCTCGTCGGGTCAACTTGAACACCCCAATCAACCAAGCCTGAGAAGACACTCGTACGCACAGTTCGATTAATCTATTTCAATTCATCAGTTGCCAAGGCGATCGAAGCATTGGGGCTGTCGCATGGGGGGATGAATCAGAAACAACCTCCTTGCACTGAGCGACCGGCGATACGTCACATGCGTTCCGCGCTCACTGCAGAACTCGCCTGAGCAGTCACCCCGACTTGCTGATTTTCTCATGTCTTGGAGTCGTGCCCGGAGACGATGCATCCCCTTGATGCCCCATGCCCTATCCCCTAGGATCACTTCAGGTTTAGCTGACGGGCTTGAGGTCCGAAGAGACTCCAGTGGACGGAGTTTCTTGCTAAAGGTGTTCTCCTGCATGACGTTAGGTGCGGAAGTGGAAATTCCTCCGCTGCTGTTGTACGTAGGCGCGTTGATCGGGTTCGTGGTGACGAACATGATCCTCACGCACATCATCGGCCCTCGTAAGAAGACGCCGGTGAAAGACATGCCTTACGAATCGGGCATGGACCCGGTCGGCGACGCCCGCCAGCCGTTCGACGTGAAGTTTTACCTGGTTGCAATTCTGTTCCTGGTCTTTGACGTGGAACTGCTCTTTCTCTACCCCTGGGCCGTCAGCGCTTATGTCGACGGTGAAGGCGGAATCCCGCTGGAGTTGCGAAGCACGGTCTTCGGCGTGATGCTCGTGTTCATGGCAACGCTCGTCATTGCCTACGCCTATGCCTGGAAGAAGGGCGTGTTCAAGTGGCGGTAACGTCCTCTCTGGACTGTTCTGAAGTTCATTCCCAGCTCGTCTTTTCGAGTACAGACGAAACCTGCCCGAGGAAGTGTGACTGATGGTCGACCTGCCAAAACAACCTGGTTTGCCTGACAACGTGTTCATGACCCGGCTCGATGCAGCCGCGAGCTGGGCTCGTTCCAACAGCCTCTGGCCCATGCCCTTCGCAACCGCCTGTTGCGGAATCGAGTTGATGGCCACAGCCTCCAGCCGTTTCGACCTCGCCCGATTCGGGGCCGAGGTCATGCGATTCTCTCCTCGCCAATGCGACCTGATGATCGTGGCTGGCCGTGTCGTGATGAAGATGCTCCCCGTGCTCCAGCGGATCTGGTTGCAGATGCCCGAGCCGAAGTGGTGCATTTCGATGGGGGCCTGTGCCTGTTCGGGTGGTGTGTTCGACACGTACGCCGTGGTGCAGGGAGTCGACCGATTCATTCCCGTCGACCTGTATGTCCCCGGCTGCCCTCCCCGTCCGGAACAGCTGATCGCCGCACTCATCGAGATGCAGGACAAGATCATGAAGACGGGCACCTTCCAAGGGTCCGAATTCAGCGGTCGAACGGAAGCCACCGGACCAATTCCGCTCGAACTCGAAGAAATCCGGCGATCCCGCGAAGCCAAGCTGGTGGACGGCCTGGATATCTTCCAGCCTCCAAAGCTGTAGCCTCAAAGGTCTATGTCAGCCCGCCTCGCTCCTTTGCCCTCACGCACTCCCTCACCTGAATCTCAAAATGCTCGATCTGCAACCACTCATCGAAAAGTTCGGTTTGACGCAGTCGGAGTTCCGCGGCAATCGCCGCGTCGTTGTGGCTGCGGATCGAGTCTATTCGCTGCTGGAAACACTCAAGAACTCGCACGGGTTCAACATGCTGATCGACGTGACGTGCGTCGATTATCTCGAGTACGAGGGAGCAACCGATCGTTTCGGCGTCGTCTACTGCCTGCTCAACATGAGTACCGGTGACCGCCTGATCGTCAAAACGCTCATCAATGACCCCACTCCCACGCTTCCGACGGTCACCACTCTCTGGATGGGAGCCGACTGGATGGAGCGTGAGGTGTATGACATGTTCGGCATCACGTTCACAGGTCATCACGACCTGCGTCGCATCCTGATGCCGGATGAGTTCAGTGCCTTCCCGCTGCGGAAGGACTACCCACTCAAGGGGCGCGGTGAACGGCACAACTTCCCGGTCATCACCCGCTCGGAAAGCTAGTCACCCCAGGCTCTGATTCTCGACTGGCCTTCCACCTGCCGCTCGATCAACCATCAACCATAAACCGTCCCCATGCCACTCACAGCTTCACCCACGACGACTCCAGATGCTCCTGACCAGGAGTATCTCTGGACCCTCAACTTCGGGCCGCAGCATCCGGCAACGCACACGACGCTCCGGCTCGTGCTGACGCTCGATGGGGAGCGGGTCGTCAACTCGGTTCCACACATTGGCTATCTGCACAGCGGATTCGAGAAGCTGGGCGAGCACCTCGACTTCAACCAGTACGTGACCATCGTCGACCGGATGAACTATCTGTCGCCGCTGGCCAACGAAATCAGCTGGCACCACGCGGTTGAGAAGCTGCTGAACATCGAGCTGACGCCGCGCTGCAAGTACCTGCGAACGATCCTCGCCGAGCTGATGCGGCTGCATGATCACCTGCTCAACTGCGGTACGAGCGCGCTCGACCTTGGTGCCTTCACCGCGTTCCTGTACTTCTTCGAGCAGCGGGAACTGATCTACGATATCGTCGAGTACGCCTCGGGCCAGCGGTTCCATACCAGCTACACCCGCGTCGGCGGCGTGATGTTCGACGTGAACAACGACTGGGTCGAGAAGGTCCGCAGCTTCACGAAGCAGTTCCGCAAAACGCATGATGAAGTCCACCGCCTGCTGACCCGCAACCGGATCTTCATGGACCGGACCAAGGGCATTGGCGTCCTCAGCAAGGAGCAGGCGATCAACCTCAGCTGCACCGGTCCTGTCGCCCGGGCCAGCGGCGTGGTGCGAGACCTGCGGAAAGACGAGCCCTACCTCGCCTATAAAGACCTCGACTTCAAGGTCATCTGCTCACAGGGCGGCGACTGTTACGCCCGCTATCTCGTCCGCATGCAGGAAATGATCGAAAGCGTCCAGATCATTGAACAGGCGATCGAGAACATTCCCGCCGGACCGGTCAACGTCGACGTGGGCTCGCATGTCGTGCTCCCCGCGAAGCCTGCGGTGTACCGCAGCATCGAAGGCCTGATCCAGCACTTCGAAGTCAACATGCCGAACAAGGGCTACGAAGTTCCTCACGAGGAAATCTACGCAGCCACCGAATCCCCGAACGGCGAACTCGGTTTCTACATCGTGGGACAGGACAGCACGCGAGCCTACCGGGCTCGGACTCGTCCGCCTTCCTACATCCATTTCGCAGTGTTCCCGCACATCATCAAAGGCCACATGCTCAGCGACGTGGTCGCCGTGCTGGGAAGCCTGAACATCATTGCGGCGGAGCTTGACCGATGAGTGCCCTCACAGAAGAACTTCGCGAGAAGATTCGGGCCGAGTTCCCGAAGTACCCGAACAAGCGAGCGGTGACTCTACCCGCCCTGCACATCGTCCACGATGCGCTGCGGTGCGTGTCGACCGAATCAATCCGCGAGATCGCCAACCTGCTGGAACTGCATCCATCAGAAGTGCACGACACCATGTCGTTCTACAACTTCTTCAAGGATGAGCACCACCCGCTCGGCAAGCATCGCGTGTGGTTCTGCCGCAGCATTTCCTGCATGCTGCGAGGCGGCGAGGAACTGCTGGGCGAGGTCTGCCAGAAGTACAACGTGAAGCCAGGGGAAACCTCGGCGGATGGCAAGTTCACGCTGGAGTTTGCCGAGTGCCTGGGAGCCTGCGAAGGTGCTCCATGTGCTCTGGTGGACGAAGACTGCCACATGACGCTCGATGTCAACTCGGCTTCGAAACTGATTGATGGACTGAAGTGAGATGGTGACACCGGGGTCGCTGGCAGCAGAGAGTTCTGACCTTCCAGCAAGGGGCTGATTTTCAATGAGACCGGCTTGGTCATCAAAGAAGATACAGCACCACCAGCCACCAACTCCTGACCACTGACGACTCAGAACTGAGAACTCAACACCGTGCCAACCTTCGAACCCGTACTCCTGGCTCGCATTAACACGCCTGACAGCCATACGCTGGCGACTTACCAGCGCGATGGCGGGTATCAGGCGTTGCGCAAAGCCCTCGACATGGCGCCCGCCGATGTCACGACTCTCGTGAAGGACTCGGGCCTGCGGGGACGCGGCGGTGCAGGCTTCCCCTGCGGACTCAAGTGGACGTTCCTCCCCAAGGATCACCCCGGTCCGATCTATCTTTGCATCAATGCTGACGAGTCGGAGCCCGGCACGTTCAACAATCGCTACCTGATGGAGATGGACCCGCATCAGCTGATCGAAGGCATCGCGATCGCCTGCCACGCCATCCGATCCAAGAACGCTTACCTCTACCTGCGTTTTGAGTACGGCCTCAGCTACCGGCGACTCGATGCCGCGATCAAGGAGTGCTACGCAGCTGGCCTGCTGGGCAAGAACATCCTGGGTAAGGGCTTCGACCTCGACATCGTCCTGCACCGCGGAGCTGCGGCGTACATCTGCGGCGAAGAGACCGGTCTGATCGAGAGCCTCGAAGGTAAGCGGGCCTGGCCACGCATCAAGCCCCCCTTCCCCGCTATCGAAGGTCTGTTCCGTAAGCCGACGATCGTCAACAACGTCGAAACACTCTGCTGCGTGAAGCAGATCCTCGACCGCGGCAAGGAGTGGTTCCAGTCGATCGGCGTGAAGCCTGATCCAAACAATCCTCGCGACCCTGGCAGCTACGGCCCCAAGCTCTACACCGTCAGTGGACACGTCAACAAGCCCTGCTGCGTCGAGTTGCCACTGGGCGTGACCGCCCGAGAGCTGATCGAAGAACACGCCGGCGGAGTCTGGAAGGGTCGCAAGGCCAAGGCGGTTGTCCCCGGCGGCATCAGCATGGGCTTCCTGTCGGACAAGGAACTCGACACGCCGCTCGACTTCAACGGTCCCGGTAAGGTCGGCTGTCTCGGCCTGGGCACCGCAGCTGTGGTCGTGGTTGACGATCAGACGAACATGGTCGACGTTCTGTACAACTGTGCCAGGTTCTTCTCACATGAGAGCTGTGGCCAGTGTACACCGTGCCGCGAGGGAACGAACTGGATGACCCGCATCCTCGACCGGATCCGTTCGGGCAACGGCAGCATGCGTGACCTCGACCTGCTGACGGAAGTGGCCAGCTCGATGGGGATCATCCCCGGCACAACGATCTGCGGCCTGTCGGACGGGGCTGCGTGGCCGGTGAAGAATGCGATTCAGAAGTTCCGAGGGGACTTCGAGGACTACATCAACTCGGGCCGGAAGAGCGTCACGCCCTATCCGGTCGGGGCTCACTAGTCCCGCCGAACGACAACAGCAGCGACACAACACGAGTAGTCATCGCGAACCCCGGTTCGTTCCCAGTGGACAGGATTCATGGCAACAGTTCTGGTTAACAACAAGCCTGTCGAAATCGGCTCCGATCGTCTGAACTGCATTCAGGCAGCGGACCGCGCGGGCGTCGAAATCCCGCACTATTGCTGGCACCCTGACCTGTCGGTCGTCGCCAGTTGCCGGATGTGTCTGGTCGAAGTCGGCGACAAGAAGCCGGACGGCACGGTTGCGATGCAGCCCAAGCTCGTCCCCGGATGCCAGACACCCGTCAAGGACGGCACGGTCATCATCAGTGACTCGCCCAAGGTTAAAGCGGCTCAGCAGGCGACTCTGGAATACCTGCTCCTCAACCACCCGCTCGACTGCCCGGTGTGCGATCAGGCTGGCGAGTGCGGGCTCCAGGACTACAGCTTCGAGTACGGTCGCGGTTACAGCCGCCTGCAAGAGCCGAAGAACATCAAGCCCGATAAAGACTACATCGGCGATCAGATCACCTTGTTCACCGATCGCTGCATCATGTGTACCCGCTGCGTGCGATTCACTCGCGAAGTCAGCGGCACGGCTGAGTTGCAGGTCTCCAGCCGCGGCTCTCACGAAGAAATCGACATCTTCCCGGGCGAGCCATGTAACAACAAACTGGCCGGAAACGTGGTCAATCTCTGCCCGGTCGGTGCGCTGTGCAGCAAGGACTTCCTGTACGAACAGCGGGTCTGGTGGCTCAAGTCGAAGAAGAG
>QWOR01000102.1 GCA_003669575.1 Planctomycetota bacterium
ACTCATCGACCAGGCCGATTCGATCGCAGGCTTCGAGCGTCTGCACAGTCTGCAGCTGTCCCCGTTGCTGACCTTGCGAGTCATAGAAATACCGGTCGTCCGCTCCGGCGGCGAGCGACGCAAAATTCCATTCGATGGCGAAGTGGACTGGCTCTCCAGCAGGCAATCCTTCCAGTTCGTAGTTCACTTCGAGTTCGCCCGAAGCCTTAGTGTCGAGTGCAATAGTCTTGGTGACTTTGACCGCAGTCCTCCCCACTGTTCCCGTACGAGTCAGGATCGTTTCGATACGGCTGTCGGATCTTCGAATGCGGGCCTCGTAGACTCCTGTGACAAAGTTTCCAATCTCACCCTGCCCTGACTGAAACTCTTCGAGAGTTGTGCCGGGGACCAGGAAGTGATCGACCAGACTCTTTCGCGGCCACGAGTCGTACTGCAGCTTCCGATCGAGATCAGGCTGTTTAAACTTCACCGAGTTATTGATGTCGAGTTCGCTGGTGCCGTCGAGGTTGGCCTGCAGCTTGCCCGCTTCCAGCACGCGAGCATGGTAGGGCTCCGGTCGGCGGTTCAGTGTCGCAAGCAAATTGACCCGCGTGGCCCGCACATCGAGTTCATAAATGTGTCCGCCGCGAGCCGGAGCGACATACGCCACCAGTCGATCTCCAGCCAGCTGGACTTCTTTGCGGGCGTCGAGATTGAAGTCCTGGACATCGATGGAGACCCAGCGTCCCTGCCGACCCGCCAGTTGTTCCAGCAGCGTGTCCGCCTGGATCAGATGCTTGTAAATCGCATTGCGCAGATGTGGCAAATAGAGCCCGCCGAATGCCCCGTGCCAGTACGGGCAATTGCACTGACCGCGGTACAGCTCGGTCCGCGCTCGTTCGAGTAGCTCTCGCTCGTTCTCCGTCTCGACCGACACCTCGGCCTGCTCCAGCTTGCGACTGACCTCCCGCATGCGACAGTACATCTCGTCGCTTTCGGGGTACTTCACCAGGAAGTTCCGCCAGAATCCGGCCCGCACAAACGGTTTCAAGTCGGCCCAGTCGGCGTCTTTCTCCTTTGTACGAACGATCTCGCGATACTTGATCTGTTGATCGGTGGGCAGCACCCACTCGGTCATCTCCCGATAGCTGGCGTCGGGAAGATAGATCTTCCCCAATGGCGACACCGATTGCACCGCCTGCCCCAGCGTCACGACCTGAAGCCAGTCTCGATTCTCAATCAGTGCACTGAAGAACCGACGCAACCAGCCATTCGTGTAACAATGGGCCTTGCTGTCGGGCCAGACCCCAAACTTCTCTCCATCGTCGCCGAAGACCGCCACAGCGTTGATATGGGAAGCTGCGATCCCACGCAGGTGTTCGATCGTCTCCTCCGGCTCGGCGTAGGGAATTGTGTAACGCAACCGCTCGCTATCGGGGAATATCTTGAGCAGTCGCCCTTCGTCCTCGGTGAGGTAATACCCGTGCAACTCGTCGTCGACGAGTCCCGCCGACCGGAAGTGGAAGTCATCGACGAGCGTGTAGTCGATCCCCGCATCGGTAATATCGCCCGCGAACGTCGGTTCCCAGACTCGCTCGGGGATCCACATTCCCTTGACCGTGACGCCGAACAGCTCTCGAAGGTATTCGGTGTACGCCTTGATCTGCCCGACTCGGTCGCGGCGCGGGATCGCAGCCAGGATCGGCTCATAAAACGGCCCGCCCAGCAGTTCGATCTGACCGCGCTGGACAAACTCCCGGAGTCGTGTGACGTACTCGGGCCGGTGGTCAACGATCCACTCCATCAACGATCCCGAGCAATGCAATGTGATTGCGACCTCGGGATACTCCTCGAGAAGTTCCAGAATCGGGCCGTAAGCATCTTGGTATGCCGCATCAATCACCCCGTCAAAGTTTCCGACGGGTTGATGGTTGTGCAGTGCCAGAACAAGTTTGATCGAGGCCATGGGGCCTGCCTCCGGTGCGACACATGCGGGACGAGTCCCCCGCGATCCGCCGCCATTTTTCGCTGTCGAGACGCGCAACTGCCCTGCCCTCACCCGGACCGGCACAGTCTATCAGCTGTCATCAGAACATCTCTGAGCCTGCTCGCCAATTGAGAGAGGGTCGGGATTCTTGAGGAATCCGCCGAACTGTAGGACCAGAGAAGATGGGTAAAGATAAACGGGCTGTCAGGAGCGTGAAGCAGCTGTGTCAGTCAATCGTCCGTTCGATCTGTCGTTCAGCGATCTTCGGAGCTTGCTTCCACGCATGAGCAACAGCGGGACTCACGTGTTCCGAACGGGCATAACTGACGTCTATCGCACGTCAGGGAGTTGTGCCATCGGGGGAAGCATCCGCCTGCGAAATGGCAAAAGACTCCTCATTCGCTAGACTGCCAGACGGGACACTGGGCAGTTGCCAGATGAGACCGCGTTCGCAAGTTTCATCCGGTCCCTTTCCCATGGACTGACCTGACAGTCAGTCCATCGTTCGCGCTCGTCTATCCGCCAGTTCCGGCTCCGTATTCTGGCAATAGACTTCGGCTTCGATTTACTCGTGAGACACCTCCATGAACTTTAACTGGTTACTCGACGGCAGCATCGTCGGTCTCTACCTGGTCGCCACGATGGCGGCGGGGATCATGGTCCGGAAGTATGTGGGCAACGTCGAGCAATTCCTCGTGGCTGGCCGCGAGATGAATGTCTTTCTCGGGATTGCTTCGCTGGCAGCCACCGAGTTCGGCATTGTCACCTGTATGTACACCGCCCAGGGGGGCTATAACAGCGGGTTTGCGGGATCGACACCCGGTATCCTGCAATGCCTGGCCATGCTCATCATTGGAATCACCGGATTCTGCGTGAAGCCGTTGCGTGACTCGGGTGTGATGACAATCCCCGAGCTCTTCGAGCAGCGGTTCGGCACATTTATCCGCTGGTTGTCGGGTGTCGTGATCGTCTTGGGGGGGCTTCTTAATATGGGGGTCTTCCTCCGTATTGGCGGTGAATTCCTCGTGCTCTCGACCGGGATGAATGAGAAGTATCTCGTTATCACGATGACTGTCCTGCTGATCATGGTGGCTGTCTATACGATTCTGGGCGGCATGTTGTCGGTCCTCGTGACGGACTTCCTGCAGTTCATTGTGATGAGCATCGGCCTGCTGGCGGTGACGTACTTCTTCATCGGCAGCTTCGGTTGGGGCAAGATCGTCGATACTGTGGAAAAGACCCACGGCGAGGGAGGCTTCAACCCCTTCTTGAGTTTGGGCTGGGAAGCTGTGTTGGCCTCCGCGCTCGTTCAAACCGCAGCCACACTCACCTGGCAAACGACGATTGCCCGGCTGATGGCGGCCAAGGACACCTGGACCGGCCAGAAGGTCTACATCGGGACCAGCTTCTTCTTCGTCTGCCGGTTTCTGATCCCCGGGATTTGGGGGATTGTGGCCCTGATGGTCATCGCTCCAACCACGATCAACAGCCTGCCCCAGCCGCTGCGTGCCAGTGTTTCAATCTCTGGCATCGATAAAGACACTTCCGTCGCAGACTCGACGAAGCAAGCCCTGAACCTCTCTCAGTACACCCCAGAGCAGCTGAAGTCGATGACACTCGACAAGCTCCCGGAAGATGTCCAGAAGAACGTCAACATCAAGGACCTCTCCGGCTCCGTGAAGTCGGCCGTCTCGCTGAACGCCATGCCCGTCATCCTGGGCAAGCTGGTGCCGATCGGGCTGATCGGGATCCTAATTGCCGCCATGCTCGCCGCTGACATGTCGACCGATTCGTCGTACATGATCACCTGGGCAGCAGTGATCTATAATGACATCCTGGGCCCCTTCCGCAAGAAGAAGTCCTCCGACTCGATGGGGCTGCTGATTAATCGGTTCATTGTCATGGTGATCGGCCTGTTTCTGTTCTTCTATGGTCTGTTCTACAAGCTCGAAGGCAGCTTGTGGGATTACCTGCAGACGACGGGGACCGTTTATCTGTCGAGCATGTCGGTCCTGCTGATCGCCTGCTGCTACTGGAAGAACGCCAACAGCTGGGGAGCGACTGCCTCGATCATCATCGGGGCCGCCTTCCCGATTGGCTATCTCTATCTGGAACAGGTCTGGGGAGCCGCAGCACTGAAAGATCTCGGTTTCACACAGGACCGATCGAAGATCCTCGCGTTTGTTCTCTCGGCTGTCGCGATGGTCGTCTTCTCGCTGCTCAAGCCGAATGCCGCTGAGACCGCTACCAAGCCCACCGCTGCCGCCTGATCCCCTGGAATCCGAACACTTTCGCAGGAGTCATTCACATGGAAGCTTATCGCTGGTTCTGGGGGGGGCTCACCATCGCCGCCCTGCTCTGGTACAGTACGATCACGATCTACATCGCATTCCATGGTGTCTTTGACATCAAGGACATGCTCAAGAAGTTGAGTAGCGGCACATTCGATCCGAACGCACCGGAGAAGTAGCACTCGACGCTGGTGGTCCCCGAGTCCCTGGCTCGGGGCTGTCACTCACTCCTCGTCATTGATCCCTCGCTCACGCGTCGAGTCAGCCAGAATCGTGATTCTCAGAAAGTTCCCGGCTCATGGCCAAGAAGATCTACTACGTCGGTGACTGGGCGATTCAGCTCGGCCCCCAGTACATCGAGTCCTCCTTCCACCATGCGGTGAAGGGAACCGAAATCATCAATTACGGCAAGTGGTTGCAGGACGCCATTCAGTCAACCGGAGAGTATGAAGTTACCAGCGTTCCCAGCTGGGATTTCTACACGCTGCAACCTGGCGAATACGAAAAGATTCTGGCCAGCTACGACGCCGTCGTCTTCTCCGATGTCGAGGCCCGCAACTTTCAGCTGGCTCCGTCGTTCTTCAAACACGAGCTGTTCGGCAAATCGGTTCTCACTTTCCCGGACCGAATTCGCTTGACGATCGAAGCGGTCCAGGGCGGACTCGGGGTGATGTTCCTCGGCGGATGGCAGAGCTTTAACGGTGACCACGGGATGGGCGGCTGGGGTCGGTGCCGTCTGCGTGAACTGCTGCCGGTAACGTGTCTCGATATCGAGGATCTGGTCGAAAGCACCGAAGGGTACTTTGCCGAGGTGATGAAACCCGATCACCCGATTCTGAAGGGCATGGACTTCAGCGAGTTGCCGCCGATTCTGGGTTACAATCAGGTCAAACCCAAGTCCGGTGCCGATGTCGTCGCCCGCTGGAAAGGCACAGACGATCCGCTGCTCGCCGTGGCGCAGATCGGCAAGGGCCGTTCAGTCGCGTACACCTCCGACCCCGCTCCACACTGGGGCTGCAACTTTGTCTTCTGGGAACACTACGCCAAGTTCTGGCTGAACGTCGTCGACTGGCTGGTGCAGGCCAAGTAGTTAACAGGTCCACTGGATAATTCTCCGAGAGCGGCAGGCGTCAGCCTGCCGAGGCCCTGCACCGCTCCTGATCCTTCTCAAAACAATTGGCCCCGCTCTCCTCCGCAGGATAGACTCTTCTTACGACTTCTCGTTGTGAATAATCGCCCCCTGGGGATTCGATGCCCGGCCCATCGCTCAATCCCGTTGCTCGACGCCAGTTCCTCCGTGCTGGAGGCGGCCTGGCTCTGGCAGCTTCCGCTTGGCCGAGAATTTCTCATGCCGCGACTCCACAGACCGCTCCCGCCAAGTCCTGCATTCTGATCTACCTCCTCGGAGGGCCGCCGCATCAGGACATGTTCGACTTGAAGCCTGCCGCTCCTGCCGAAGTTCGCGGGCCGTTCCAGCCGATCTCGACGAACGTCCCCGGCATCCAGATCTGTGAGCATCTCCCCCGACTGGCGAAACAGGCCGACCGCTATGCCCTGCTGCGGGCGGTCAGCCACCCGAACAGCAATCACACGCCGATGATTTATTACACGCTGACAGGGCGTGAGACAGCTCTGCCACTGATGGATAACGATATCCGGCCTCCGCAACGGACTGACTTCCCGCATCTGGCGTCGGTCGTCTCTCAGCTGTGCCCACCGCCGGTCGACCTGCCCGGTTACGTGGCGATTCCGGAACTGGCCATCCGCAGCAGCATCTCTGGTGAGTTCAAGCGGGCGCGGTCCCCGCTCCGGGGTGGTAACGGCGGCTTCCTCGGTCCCAAGTTCGATCCGCTCTGCGTCGATGGAGAACCTGGCCTCGCTGCGTCCGTCCCCGCGTTGTCGCTCCCGGAGCGAGTCACCGCTGGTCGTCTGGACGCCCGGCGCGAAATGCTGTCTCTGCTCGACCGACCAGTCCCCTCCCGTTCCATGGGCGAGTTCGACCTCCTGCGGCAGAAGGCCCTGCTGCTGACGGGAGCCGCCAACACCGAGCGGTCGCCGCTGTTTGCCCTCGACTCCGTGCCCGCAGAGTTGCGAGACCGCTATGGCCGCAATCGATTCGGCCAGGCCTGCCTGCTCGCCCGACAGCTGACCGAAGCGGGCGTGCCGTTCGTCTCGATCCACTTTAACGAGATGACGATCTGCGATGGCTGGGACACACACAGCAAAAACTTCGAGGCCCTGCAGTCGGAACTTCTCCCCTTCGTTGATCAGGGGCTCTCGGCCTTAATTGATGACCTCACGGAACGCGGACGTTTCGATGACACGCTGGTCGCCTGTTATGGGGAGTTCGGCCGTACCCCCAAGATCAACGCGAATGCCGGACGCGATCACTGGGGCGATTGCTCGACGACCTTCCTCGCGGGCGGCGGAATTCGCGGCGGCGTGGTCTATGGCGAGTCCGATCGCATCGCAGCCTTTCCCAAAGCAGACGCAGTGAACCCCGTCGATGTCCAGGCGACGATCTATCACTGCTTGGGCATTTCCCCCGAGACCCTGATCTTCGACCAGGTCCGCCGCCCGAGTCCCATCACTCTCGGCCAGCCGATTCAAGCTGTGCTGTCCTAGTTCACACGCCAATTCGTTTCTGGGTGGTACCAATGCGAGTACATTTGCTGTTGATCGCCATTACTCTGCTGACTGCTGGCGGGGCGAATCGGACTTGTCTCGCCGAGGCAGCCAAACGCCCGAATATCCTGTTCATCCTGGTCGATGACCAGTCACCGTTCGATTTCAAGTTCTACAACCCCGCCTCGACACTCAACGCCCCGAATATCGAGCGGCTCGCTCGCGAGGGGATGATCTTCGATGGTGCGTATCACATGGGCTCGAACTCAGGAGCTGTCTGCACTCCGTCGCGGCACATGATCATGAGTGGCCGCACGCTCTGGCACCTGCCGACCGCTCCTGAGGCGAAGACCCGCTGCCCGGACGACGTGCCTCAATACACGATTCCCGCTGTCTTCAATCGGGCCGGGTTCGACACGATGCGGACCTGCAAACCCGGCAACAGCTACGAGGCGGCCAACAAACTCTTCACCGTCCGGCACGATGCCGACAAGCGAGGTGGAACCGAGGAAACCGGCAGTGCCTGGCACGGGAAGCAGGTCCTTGAGTACCTCGCCGCCCGAGAAGCGGCCAAGGACACCGACCCGTTCCTGATCCACTTCGGGTTCTCGCACCCGCACGATACGCGGGACGGCACGCCGGAGCTGCTCGCCAAGTACGGGGCGACCAATCACACCGACCGGGCTCAACCGCCGCCCCTGAACGCGAAGCAACCGCCTCTGCCGGTCAACTACCTGCTCGCCCACCCCTTCCCGCACGGGCATCCCCAGCTGCGTGATGAGGTCGCGGTCAGCGGGGTCTGGGAGCGGCGGGACGAGGCGACGATCCGCAACGAGATCGGTCGCCAGTTCGCCTGCAGCGAGAACATCGACATCCAGATCGGCAAGGTGCTGAGTAAACTCGAAGCGCTGGGCGAGCTCGACAACACCTACATCTTCTACACCGCTGACCACGGCATGGCGATCGGTCGGCACGGGCTGCAGGGGAAACAGAACCTGTACCAGCACACCTGGCGGGTCCCCTTCATCGTCCGTGGTCCGGGAATCAAACCGGGCAGCCGAGTGGAGGGGAACATCTACCTGCTCGATGTGCTGGCGACGCTCTGCGATCTGACCGGTGTCCCGGCCCCCGCCTCGAACGACGGCCTCAGCTTCCGTCCCGTCCTCGAAGGGAAGCAACCAACTATCCGCGAGGTGCTCTACGGAGCCTATTGCGGTGGGACCAAACCGGGCATGCGCTGCGTCAAGAAGGGGGACTGGAAGCTGATCCAGTACGACGTTCTCGACGGCACCGTCCGCGAGAAGCAGCTGTTCAATCTCGCCGAGAACCCGCACGAACTGTTGAAAGAACACACCGCCGTCGAAGTCACCCGCCTCACCGGCCAGACGATTGCCACCGACCAGCCACTGAACCTCGCAGGCCTTCCGCAGTACGCCGCCCAGCAAGCCGAACTCGAGACCCTGCTCCTCTCCGAAATGCAAAGGCTCCACGACCCCTGGCGGTTTTGGGACCAACCGGGCGATGGGCTTGCAGTGCCGACGAGGTAGAGCGGCAGACGGACGTTTCCTCGTTACCAAGCTCTGCTTGGTAACGCCATATCCCCGAAGCTCTGCTTCGGAAGTATTGCAAGAGGACTGATCGATACAGCTCGGCCAATGAACTGGTCGAAAGAGTCGCCACAAGGAGCTGCGAGCGAATCGGTGGCGTGTGGGCACGCGGCGAAGCGGAGCTTCGAGGATAGGCGTGCCCAAGCCGGACAGGATTTTTCATGAGTTGCCGTAAGTTGTTGAACGATGTCGTCGTTTGAGGGCGTTCAGGATCAGTTTGGCTTGAACCCAGCGATGGACTCTTGGAAGTGTTCGAGCCCAGGGCGGTAAGTGGGTTAAGCCCCCGCCCCAGTTGGTC
>QWOR01000326.1 GCA_003669575.1 Planctomycetota bacterium
CGAGCAGAACGCGGCTGCGATGGCGATTGAGGAGTTCAGAGCTGCGGGGAGGGGGAGAGGTGTTCATGCCGCGATGCTATGAGCCTGAATTCAAACGTGCAAACGCACGCATCGGGATTCCGGGCTGGGGCAGGGGCGGTCATTCTGCAGAATGAGGCCTATGGTTATCACCGACGTACAGGCAAGCCGTTTAAGTCGCCTGCCAAGTCCCCGGTTCAATGCTTCGCTGACCGAGGCAGTGCAATGGCATACAGAATCGTGACCACCCCTACGCCAATCAGCGTGTGCGGCAACCATTGTGCGAATTGTATCGTGCGTTCGGCGTTGGTGCTGTGGGAGACCAGTGACAGCAGCGGGTTGGGTGGTGTACCGGGCTTCAGGGTGACCGCTTCCACGTAAAACAGGCTGGCTCCCCAGAGGGCCATGGTGATTCCCACCGCGCTAAAGCCTGCCCGAATCATGAGGATCACTCCGCGAAAAACAACACTCCCATCGGCCTATCGGTCCGTATGAGTTCTGCCGTCAGCGAAAGATGGCCTCGGGCCAATAATCCACTGGAACCACAGCTGCCAGTCGGAAGAATCGTTAACCCTGGTGAGTCGGGAATACCCCGGCCTGAAATGGACTCAGGTCAGCCTGACGCTACTCAGTTGGCTGATCCCCGAGTCGAACCGGCGGGAAAGCCTCGACGCGGGTCAATACAGTCTTCTTCTGATCGAATGTCAGGTTGTCACCCATCGTGACGGTCATGTGGACGACCCGCTCGGTATACGAATCCTTGGGCAGGCCTGTCTCTCGAAAGATCGTACAGATTCCGGAGGTCGAGCCACCCAGTACGGTGACGTTGGCATCAGACTTATCTGAAGCCTGCTGGATTCGGTTGATCGTCTGGGACGGGATAATCTCCCCGGTAATACGGACGACAGCTTCCGTGTTTGTCAGTTCGTGCAGTGTGTATTTATTCTGGAGGACCATGGGAACGGGGCGCCCGATATTGCGATTCCGGACCCATTCCTGGCCCGGAGTGACTTCCCGGCCAGCTGGCAACAAGCCGATCGTGTTGTCCACGAAGTCTGAGATTCCGTTTTCGTCGGTGCCAGCTTCCATGCCGAGCAGGACCTGCTTCTGCTGATCGGCGGGAACATGGACCAGACATCGCTGCAGGAACTCGTGAAAGTCCACGGTTTCGCTGATCTGGTTGTCTTTTCCAATCCAGAATGCGAACCCGTCGTTGACCATGTCGTGATACGCTTGCGCAGCCAGCGGAATTCTGGCCGGCGGAGTGAGTGAATGGTAAACGATCTTTTGGCCGTCCATCGATTGTTCAAAGTCGACGCGGTTATAGCGCACTCTCATGAGAGTGCGGCCCTCTTTCACATCCTCCACCTGAATGGCCATCAATAAGCCCAGGTCGGTCTGGATGCGCTGCTCGGTCCCGTCGCTGGAGGTCTGGACGAGGGTGGTTCGAATGTTCTTTTTGAGCGGGAACTGCACACCGGGCTGGAGTGAAAGTTTGAGTTCCCCGCGTGGCTCCCGGACTTTCCGCGAATCACGCTGAGCCAGGGATGCCGCACGTGTACGGGTTTCTCGGTCTTCGCTGTCTGATAAATCCTGCGAATCTGACGCGGAGGAGCTGCTGTCTTCCTCTTCGGACAACCAGTCCGGGGCATCCATCGCAGCTGTCTGGTCTCCGCCATCCTGCTTGTTGCATCCGTTAAGCAAGAAGCAGAGGGCGAGCCCCGTTAGGAACGTCTGAATTCGCATCACAGATTCCATTCCGAAATCGAACCATCAAGCACGCGAGGCACGATTTCGTGCCCCACGCCAGCGAATGAAGATCAGGCTGCCTCGCCTCGGGCATCATCTTCTAACGGCTCGTTGCCTTCGCACGGCTGGCCCTCTGAATCATAAATCAGCGAATAAATATTGTCCGCAGCCTCGTCCAGATAGGCTCGAATGTTCTCGCTGCTGACGTTCTGAATGAGCGTCTCGATTGCCTGGATGACGCGATCAACTTCGGTGCTCGAGATTTCCTCGTATTCTTCGGAATCAGAGGAGAAGTTGTCGAATGGCGTGGGAGGTGTCATGGAAGCTTCCTTGCAATGGCGTTCGATTGCGACCGTCGTGGTGCAACCGGTTACTTGGTCTTGCGAGAGACAGGTGCAGACTTCTTCTTGGCCGCTTTCTTCGAGGCTGGCTTCGCCGACTTGGTCGACGCCGTTCCCTTGAAGATCTGATCCCAGCCCTGTGCAAACTTTTTGCTGGAACCTGTGTGAACTGTGTAGCCGGTCATGGGAAGAAGAGTGCGAGGTAATCGGGGCCGTTCCGGAGAAACCAGCTTCTCCGGACACAACCCCTTGTGCGGAAGATTATCAATCTGCCGAAAACACTGCTACACGATTTCGGGAAGGATTTCAGAGTTGGGGATGATTCCCCGGCGGTCGAGGCTGGTCTTCTTCCATGCCGACGATGAACTTAAAACTCTCCGACAACTTCACCGCCGTTCCTGGAGGTTAAGCCGTCATACAATACGACATCGATATTCTCTGAGATGAATCGCACTGAGCCATCACACAGCAAGTGATGGGCTCCCCCCACATGTTGGCTCGATGGTCCCCATTTCTGGCCGATCGAATTGGGAAAGACGCCGCCCTGGAAATAAGGCTGGTAGTTGATTGAGGAGCTGTTTCCCGCGTAAGTGGGGGGGACCAGCGTCATGTAACGGGCTGCCACGGCTGCCGAAGTGCCATCGATCCAGACGGCAGCTTTCTCTTCTCGTGTCTCTGCAATCATGATGGTATTCGAGCTTCCGTCGGTGATGTCCCGAAATCCGGTTCTCGAACCCGGATACAGCACCCCTTCAGCGGGAATGGCCCCGGAAAGGCTGACGACCGTCTTTCCACCCAGAGCGACATAGTTCCGGATGGCAAACTTGTCGTACCCCACGGTGGTCTTGTAGTACGGGTCATCGCTGTACTGCAGCCCGGAGTAGCTCGGGCAACGATAAAATGAGATGGTTGCGGCTGCCGCTGTCCGGTTGGCCGGGGCCAAGGAAGAGACGTTGTAATCGATCGTGTTGTAGAGATTCGCTCCATCGGCATAAGGCAGTATCAGACTGGCAAAGCTGTGGAGTCGGATCGCGGGGTCGCTGGGACCTGTACCCGGATACCCCCAGACACCCTGGCCGAATGTGCTGATGCTGCTGGGCGGGAATACGGTCGTCGAGCTTTCGTAGTTGTGGAGTGCCAAGCCGATTTGCTTCAGGTTGTTTTTGCACTGCGACCTGCGAGCTGCTTCGCGTGCCTGCTGAACGGCTGGCAGCAGCAAAGCGATGAGGACTGCAATGATGGCAATCACGACGAGCAGTTCAATCAGGGTGAATCCCCGGCGGCGGCGAGAGTGGCTTTTCATGGGAGACGACTTCCGGTCACTTGGGTGGAGGTGGGGCGTCAGTCGCAACATTCTGATGATCATTAGAGTGTTGTTGGGGCCTCGATGTTTGTCAACAGTCGAGAATTGCGATAGCGGGGCGTGCTGGTCTCACCAATGCTGCGGGTGATGAGACAATGTCACCGCTCGGCGTTGTCAGCGCGAGTAAGGGCGAGCCATAATCCTCCGCTCCCATCACCCGTCGCATCTTGTGTGGCTAAATCGAGGTTTCCATGTCCCGGCGTTCTCAAATGCTCCTGTGCAGCCTGGTGTGGTTCAGTCGTGTCGCAGCTGTGTTGGTGGGTGAGTTGTTTGGGGCGACGAATTTCGCAGCGGAAACCGTTGAGTTCCACGGGACGACCGCAGCTGACCTGCAGACGGAAATGCTTCGCATGAGCAGCCGAGGGGGGCGGATCAGTTTGCCCCCGGGGCTCACATTGAATTGCCCAATGCGAGAGGATCTGATCGCGGGCGAAAAGTCTCCGCATGCGCTGCTTGTACCAGATCGAGTGGAGCTGGATCTGAATGGCGGGTCTCTGGTTCTCGACCTGCGTTCGAATGGGTATGGGGTACGGCTGGCGAATCGCTCTGTCATCCGTAATGGGACTATACGTGTCGTCCACAGCGAACAGAAGGGCTCGCAGGGGTGCTGGCACAGTGCCATCAGTGTCGGAGCAGCGTACGGGGATGGCGGGACACCGGAAAAGCCGGGGCATTTCACGCAGGTGAGCCACTGGACGATCGATCAGATGACGATCGATCAACAGGTCGAGGCCTGTGCGATCCAGCTGATGTCAGAGGCCTGCCACGGGACGATTCGGAATGTGACGATACTCGATTCCTCGAAGGCCTTGCTTGGAATTGGCATGGACTGGGGCAGCGTTGGACCGATCATGACAGCGGATGACCAGATCCCCCGCATGAAGGAGCTGTGGGACCAGAAACAGATCTACAGCACCCACCCGCACGACATCACCATCGAGAACATTCGCATCGGTCGACTGACGCGGAATCAGGACGCCAACGATGCGGGGATCCGCTGTTCGGCGTGCCATCGAGTCAGTATCAAGAATGTCGAGATCGAGGAAGCTGCGTGTGCGGTCGCGATCTGGGGTGGGGATCTCGGCTACGAGTTCGCCCCCGATGATCAATACACCGTCGCACATACCGGCTATCACGTGGAGAACGTCACGATTCTCAAGGCTCAGCGATTCGGCCTGGTCCTGAACGGCTCGTCGGACAACGTGTTTCGAGCCCGGCGCGACCTGGGCTATCAACCGCGACGCGACCCGCTGAAGCCGGGAATTACCAGGCCGATCATTAAGAACGTGAATCTGAATGGTGGCGAGATGGTGGATGCACAAGGTCTTTATGCCGTCGCAGTCAGCGAAGCGAAATTTGATTCAGTTCGATTTGTGGGCTTCAAGATCGGCGTGCATGCCGAGGATGCGGTGTCTGGTATGCACTTCCGCAACACAGAATTTACCAACGTCTCTGAAAAGGCAAAAATTCAGGGAGCCACGGTCCCCGCAGTGGATGTTACCTTCGACTCACCTCCGTAATGGCTACGTTGCAGATCGATGGAGCAGCGAATGGGCTCTGGCTCGGGGACTGCATTGAGATGTCAGACGGTTACAGTTTTTTTGAACACGCGAAAGTATGGTATGGTGAAATCCCCAGTTGAGTTGGACAAAGTTGCAGGACGAGTACATAGAATGTGGTGTAATCAGGTTTGTGGCATCGACTCTTTCGGGCAGTAAACAAGTGGCGAATCAATCCGTGTCTGAATGGATACCACCAGAAGATCCCGATCCGGATGCGATTTTGACGGAGGCTGTTAACGATACGGACGCACGGAGGTATGAAGATGCTCTCGCGAAACATTTGTGGTTCTACAGAGAAGCACTGCGATATCGGCCTTCCTTGTACGGAGTTCGTCTGTCGTTTGCCTTGGGATACTGGGTTGAGTTGGGTGGGGTTTATCCTCCAGCCATGAGGGAACTGGAGAAGATCCGTGATGAAACGGGGCAGAGGATACTGAATGGAAAAACAAATAGTCTACGTGATCTGTTTCGCGATTTTCAGGGGATCAATCGAGCATTACAGACAGAGACTGAAACAGCTGATCTCTTTATTCGACTGGATCGAGATTGTCCGGATCAAGCGGAACAGGTCTTCGATGTTGCTTTGGCCGCTCTGTTGAAGTCCAAAGAGTACAAGCTTTGCGGCAAATACCTGAAGCCTATGGATATGATTCGACGAGACGGCGATACGTTTCGTCGTCATGAAAATATGGCCAAGGAGCCGCGTTATGCCAACAAGGACTTTGAAAAAGTTGGCCGACAGATATTTACGAATGATGCTTCTATTTTAGTTGCCTTGCTGGTGGTGAATGACCGCAAACCCGAGGCGGAAGAAGTCGCCGAATGTGCCAGGAAGGAATGGGATGATACCGGGTTTCGTGCCGCATTGAACAAGGCGCTGACAGGGGAAATACCTAAGCCTTGGCCATAGGCGGCGTTGGTCACTCACTCCTCGTAATGCCACGTGTACATGATCGTCGGAGCCGTCCGGGAAAACTGCCAGTAGGCTTGCTTGCCCTGCTTCTTCTTGTCGAGATGTGGTCGTTTGCTGGCGGGGCGGTCTTCTTTCAACAACATGAACAGATCGCCCAGCACATCGGTGTTACCGCCGAAGTAGCTGTGGCCCATCATGGTCAGGTCGACGCGGCTGCAGTCGACGGTCTCAATGCCATCGACGATCACTGGCTTCCAGGCATCACCCGCCCGGGCCTCGGAATGCAGTCCCTTGGACGCGATCAGGGCGGAGTCACTCATATTGGCGTACAGGGTGACGCGTTCGCTGTGAGCCGCCACGCCGGGAGCCCACTTTTCGAAATCACTCCGCCCGACATCCGGAGCACACAGCACGACATTGGTGAACGGCTTCTCACCTTCCGGCGCGGGAAGGTCGCTCAGGCTCTCCATGACGATGCGATTGCCCATGCTGTGAACGACGATGTGAATGCGGGTATCCTCAGGGACTCCCTCGCGGAGTGTAGTCAGGAACTGCGTGAACGGAGCCACTGACGCTTTGTTAATCGGCTCATCACTGCTGTATTTCATCACGCCACCCTGTGTCGGCCAGCAGTAAGCCACAGCTGCGCCGTTGAACGGAATGTCGAGTGCCAGTTGAGCGGTGCGGGCGACCGCTGATTCAAACGAGACGTTGAACCCGTGGATGAACACGAGAAGATCGTGCTGGCGCGATCGCTCGACGAGATCGTTCACCCCCGCCAGAAAATCGGCTTCGGTGAGCGGTTCTGAGTCGACCGCTGCTGAAGCACCGTCGTTGGCAGAGGCACTGACTGTCGAAACTCGCGACTTGGTGTTCTTGACCTGGAACTCTTCGCCCTTGCGATGTCGAGGCAGAGTGACGTTGCAGAGTCCATACTGCGGCTCGTCCAGGACCTGGTTCGCAGCTTCGGGTTCACCGGGTGACTCGAACCATCCGCGGTTGGTCGCCACGTAGATGTTCCAGCTGCTGGAGTCGTCGGACCAGTCGGTGACGGCGACTGATTCGGCCAGCGTGTCGACGTAACTGGCCAGCGAGGTCATGACCAGCGCGTGAGCCTTGCCGCTGCGAATCTCGTCCTCCATGGCGGTGTCGTACACGACCCCCATGCTTTTGTTTTTCAGGACGGGGGGATCGGGGACCCGGCAGCTCCACATGATGAGAGTGCCCACTAGCGCGCAGAACAGCGCCGTCCACCGACGGGGTAGGAATGAAATACGAGCGGGGATTGGATCATCCATGATCTTCATCCGGGCGGAGGGCGTTCGGCTTGGAGAGATGTTCGTCTGTACGGGCGAGGCGCAGGATTCTGGTGGAACTGATGGGAAACGAAAAGAGCAATTGGCAGACGGTTGGCTGGCGGGTTGCTTGGTAGAGTTCAGGGCGTGAAAGCTCCAGCGGTCTCACGCACACTTTTCGCCTGCGATATCACAGCCCGGTGCGTGCTTTCTCGAAGGCGGCGATGGCTTGCTCCAGATCGTCGCGAGTATGCCCGGCGGAGATCTGCGTCCGGATGCGGGCCTTGCCTTGCGGAACAACGGGGTAGGAGAACCCGACGACGTAGACGCCTTGGTCCAGCATGCGTTCGGCCATCTTCCCCGCGAGGACCGCATCGCCCAGCATGACTGGAGCAATCGGATGCTCACCGGGCAGAATGTGAAAGCCTCGCCTCGTCATCTCCTCGCGGAAGAAGGCTGTGTTCGTCCACAAGTGTTGCCGCAGCTCTGGCTGTCGATCGATCAGTTCCAGCGCGGCGAGGGAGGCGGTCACGATGCTGGGGGCCAGAGAGTTTGAGAAAAGATACGGCCGTGATCGCTGGCGCAAGTACTCGACGATCTCCTTACGCCCGCTCGTGTACCCACCGCTCGCCCCGCCAAGGGCCTTGCCCAGTGTTCCGGTCAGGATGTCGATGCGGTCGAGCACGCCTTGTTTCTCGTGTGTCCCCCGTCCGTTCTCGCCGCAGAATCCGACCGCATGCGAATCGTCGACCATGACCATCGCCTGGTACTTGTCGGCCAGCTCGCAGATCGCGGGCAAGTTCGCAAAGTACCCGTCCATCGAGAATACGCCGTCGGTCGCGATCAGCCGGAACCTGGTCGATCGCGCCGCCTTCAATTGGTCTTCGAGGTCGGCCATGTCGTTGTTGCGGTAGCGGAACCGCTGGGCTTTGCAGAGCCGCACGCCGTCGATGATGCTCGCATGGTTCAGCTCATCCGAGATCACCGCGTCTTCGGCACCCAGCAAGGTTTCGAACAGCCCGCCGTTGGCGTCAAAACACGACGAGTACAGGATCGTGTCCTCAGTCCCCAGGAACCGGCTGAGCGCAGCTTCGAGATCCTTGTGAATCTGCTGAGTGCCGCAGATGAATCGGACCGACGACAGACCGAACCCCCACTCGTGAAGTCCGCGCTGGGCCGCTTCGACCAGCACCGGATGATTCGACAGCCCGAGATAGTTGTTCGCACACAGGTTCAAAACCTCACGCCCGGCCGGGACTTCCACATGCGCGGACTGCGGACTCTGCAGGACGCGCTCGCCCTTGTAGAGCCCTGCATCGCGGATCGCCTGAGTCTGCTCCGTCAGGTACGCCTGAAAATCACCGAGCATGATTTGGGCTCGATGAGCGTGAGCCCGCCCAAGTGATCATTTTTGGAGCGTGGCGCGCGGCTCGCGAGCTCCGATTGAACGCTGAGTTTGGAGCCGTGTACATTCCTCGCGTCCCGCAAACCATCACAAGGAATCTCCAGTGGCAACCA
>QWOR01000199.1 GCA_003669575.1 Planctomycetota bacterium
CAGCATGGGGACAACACATTCCGACCAATGACACAGACAAGGAACCGGTCCGAGCGATGAGCCTTACTTGACTCCAAAGCTGACACCGCCCATGGCCTCTGCCTCCACATCGTCAGTGGCAGAACCGTCCTTCTTTTCGGGTTCAGGGGTTGGTTCCGTCTCGATCTCCATGCCACTTGGATCGAAGTCGAACAGGTTGGGCAGCATTCCCGAACTGCCCACCATCTCCGTGGCCGGCCCTTCGGCATCCTCTGGTCGCTGGAAGACACGTCCACCCTGTGGAATCTGGTCAAAGGCCAGCATGCCATCGAGGTTACGTTGCTTCTGGGCCTGTTCGAGCATCTCGACGATGGCGGGATACTCCACACCGAGCTCCGAAGCCGCCTGGATAACATCAGTCACTCTCATACTGGAGTAGAGTTCGCGGGTCGGCTGGCCAGGAGCAATCATCAGGAGCTTGATCTTGTCACCATTCTCCGGGCACTGGATCAGGACATCATGCCCCGCCCGCATGAAGAGAGGTGCCGAGAATTTCTGATTGGTTCCAAAGAACACGACCTCAGCATTGCGACGGCGAGAGACGTGAATCACCGGTTCGCCAGACGAATTGATCTGATGAACCGCAAAGCCGGTCTCGAGCTTTTTGGTCATGACTTCCGCGTCGCCCGGAGATGCAATCGACAGAGCCCGGAAGGCACCATAGCGGACTTCGATTTCCTTGTGATGCAGCAATTCGCGGAGAGCAATAATCGCGTCACCATCGGTTAACGTGGAGAGAGCTGCCAGTGCATAGGCCCGGAAGGCTGGCTCCTTGTCGGCGACCTCTTTGAGTACGGCGACCCCCGAAGCGTCGTTCAGGTAGGCCAAGGCTTCGGCCGCACGGAAGCGGGCCTCCAGTTCGTTCGCCTCCAGACCATCCTTGAGAATCGGGATCGACTCGTTGCCGATCGCTTCGAGTTCCAATGCTGCCTGTTCGCTTGAGTCACCTCGAACCAGCGCACTGGCCAGTTCCTGCATCCGCAGCTGATGATCGACCGACGTTTCCGTGGCGAGCCGGATGTGGCGAATCACCTGCAGGTAGCGGTAGTAATTTTCGCGATAGCGGTCAGCGACAATCAGTTCGATCGACTGATCTGTTTTGGCTTTGGCGAGAGGCTTCTTGATCCCGTGGTCATAGCCAGCGAAACGCATCCCGATTCGATCGGCGACCCGGATCGTCATCTTGGCGCCTTTGTAATCTTCCCGCAGCCGGATCCCCAGATCGCGGTTCATTCCGGTGTACTTGCCACCATTCGGGATAATGCCGATGACCAGTCCCGACGGATCGTCGTCGCCGCCCCGAATCATGATGGGCCCGCTGCAGATCCCCATTTCGCGGCCTTCCTTCATCCCGCCCCCTTCGGCGAGGAATGTGTATTCGCGCAGGAAGCAGGGCATCAAGCGACCTCCCCGCAGACTCGTGGTCTGGCTTCCCTCTGCCAGCTTCACATGAATGTCCAGCGGATCGCCCTTACGAATCAGAGGGGGGATGTAGGCCGTTACAATGACCATGGCCGTATTGGGAGACCGCAACAGCGTTTCCGGGTCGGGTACCATTTCACGGCGCATCTCCTCCAACAGAATCTTCCGTTGTGGCGATGCGGGTGGGTCTTCCCCGGTGTTATCCAGTCCCACGACCAGGCCGACCCCCTGAACCATTCGCACGGTATCTCCCCCGATGGAGATGTAGTCTCCAATCAGTTGGGAGTGTCCTTTTTCCCCTCGCAAAGCCTCGTTCACGCGGGACCTGCGACGGTTTTCCGGGTTGAGCTTCCCGGGCAGCTCGAAATCGAGATCGAGCGACTGACAGCCGGCACAAACCAGTACCGCGTACAGGACGCACATCATGAGCGAGCGATGAGATCGCATGTCGCCGATCCTTGGCTGAGAAGGGGAAAGTCAGCGCCCTGAGGCGAGGAGGGAGAGGTGCGGAAGGGGAGAGCGCAGAACTGCGAGGTACCTCCGCGAGAAGTCATGCAGAAAGTACGACGCCTATCGATCGACCGTCAATAGGGTCGATCAGAACCGCTCGTGTTCGGCATTGCCTGTTGCAGAATTGGCCGGACCCGGACAAATGACGACCGGCATTTTCTGCCGGTGGATCGACATTCGGCCACAATCGCCGGTCGTCCGCCCCGAACAAGCACCCGCGAGTTCAATGGTTATGCATCCAACAAATCGTTGACCACGACACCATGAACATCCGTCAGGCGGTGATCGCGGCCGCCGTAGCGGAACGTCAGTCGTTCATGGTTGAGCCCCAGCTGATGCAAGATTGTCGCATGCAGGTCATGCATGGTCAGCGGGTTCAATACGGCGTTCGCCCCGAACTCGTCGGTCTCGCCGTAAGCGATACCCCGCTTGAAACCCCCACCAGCAAGGAAGATGGAAAATCCACTGACGTGGTGGTCGCGACCGGTGTTCTCGCTAATCGCTCCCGTATGGGGAGTTCGCCCCATCTCTCCCGCCCAGACGACGATCGTCTCATCCAGCAGTCCGCGCTGATCAAGATCGGTGATCAAAGCAGCCACTGACTGCTCCGTCACGCGGGCATTCTTCTCGTGCAGGACCTTCAGCTGTCCATGCTGATCCCAGGGGGAGTTGTTTCCATCGAAGCTGGGGCAGGTGATCTCGACGAAGCGGACTCCGGCCTCGACGAGGCGGCGGGCACGGAGAGCCTGGCTGGCGTAATATCGCTGATGCTCATCGGAGGAGTCGATGCCGTAGAGCCGGTGAATATGTTCCGGCTCTTTGCTGATGTCAGCCACATCGGGGACCGTCATCTGCATGCGAAAGGCAGTCTCATAGTTCGCGATGGCTGACTCAATCGCCGAGGCATCGGATGTCGTCTGACCGAACTCTCGATCGACATCCGACAACAGGGCCAGCTTCTTCCGCTGGACATCGCGAGGATCGAGAGGAGCTATGTTGTCGACGGGTGATCCTTTGGCCCGCATAACGGTGGCCTGATGACTGGCGGGCAGGAACGAGCTGCCGAAGTTTTCGAGTCCGCCGTTCGGGACCCAGTCATTGTTGAGCAGGACGTACGCCGGAAGGTTGGCGTTCTCTGTCCCCAACCCATACGAAACCCATGCCCCCATGCTCGGGGCCAGTCCAATGCTGCGTCCCGTATGCATCAGCAGCGACGATTGACCATGCAGCGGAAGTTCGCCCACCATCGACCGCACGACGCACAGCTTGTCCGCCACCTCCGCGGTACGTGGGAAGAGATCACTCACCCACAGGCCGCTTTCGCCCCGCTGTTTGAACTCCCAGGGACAACCAAACCAGACCCGGCTGGCGTCCGACTGCGATTTCTTCGAGACCCAGCGCGAGCCGATTGCCTGTCCCTGATGCTTCTTGAGCATCGGCTTGTAGTCGAATGTGTCGACATGACTCGGGCCGCCATCCATGAAACAGAAAATCACACTGCGAGCCCGGGCCGGAAAGTGCGGTGCCACGGTCGCCGAAGCGGTTGCTGTCATTCCCTGGAAGGCGAGCATCCCAAAGCCCGCGGAGGCCTGCTGCAGGAACCCCCGCCGGGTCTGGACCGGGCATACTGCGCCGGGGCAAGTGTGACGCCAATGTGTCATGACACAGATCTCCGAGTGAAGACTACCGGTAATAGAGGAATTCCTTCGTATTGAACAGCGTATGGGCCAGCTGGGCCCACGCAATCTCATCGTTCATCGGATCGGAGGACGAGGAGAGCTCCCGCAAGAGCGATGTCCAACGTTCGCGTTCCGAGTCGCTGGGCGGCCTTCCCAGAGCAGTCACGAACATTGCCTCGATTCGGTCCCCCGGCAAGCTGTGGGGGATCTTGATCAGCTGGCTGGCCCAATGGCGAGACAACTGGTCAACGAGTGGATCGTTGAGCATGAGCAAGGCCTGCGTCGGCACACTGGTCACGTTGCGACGACCGCTGGGCAACTTCAGATCGGGGAGATCGAACGCGGTCAGAAACTTGGGCGGAGCCATGATCGACATCATCAGATAGAGCGAGCGTCGCCCATTCCCATCGACCGGTCCGGAGAAGAGTCGCTTCGAACCATCCTCGACGGTCCGAGGCGGCAGGATCGGACGGCCATACAGCGCCGGGTCGAGGCGTCCCGAGACGGACAGAAGTGCGTCGCGAAGCTGTTCGGCCTCCAGTCGGCGAGTCGGATAATGGTGCCGCAGGCGGTTGTACGGATCACGTTGATTGGCCTCGGAGTCGACCAGCCCCGATTCCCGGAATGTCCTCGACAGGACCAGTTGCCGCACGAGAGTCTTGGTCGACCACCCCTGCCGCATGAAGTCGCGGGCCAGCCAGTCGAGCAGTTCCGGATGGGACGGGCGGTCTCCCAATCGCCCGAAGTCATCGGGAGTCGCGACGAGCCCTGTGCCAAACACCCATTGCCAGACACGATTGACGTAGACGCGAGAGGTCAAGGGATGTTCGGGATGCAAGAGCGACTCGGCCAGTTCAAGACGACCACTGCCGGGACTCGACGTGATCGCCTCATTCGGACCAAACATCGACAACGACGCGGGCATGATGACATCCCCCATCGCGTCGACATTGCCACGGACGTTGAAGAACAGACCCGTCTTTACGGCGGCCCGCTCGTCCATGCTGTTGACGGTGCGGGGAAACTCAATCGTCTGCTCAATACGGCGATACTCCTCGACCAGTGAGGCCAGCGGACTTCCGGGCGCAGACTGATTGGGAAGAAGTTTCTTTTTCAGAAGCCAATCGACGATCAGCTGATCTCCGGACTGCAACTGGCCATCACACCAGCGTCCGACGGCTCCTTTCATCCAGGCCGCCACGCGAGCGTTCACTTCGTCGGCCGACTTGGGTGCTGATCCAGCGAAGAGCGTGGCGTAGTGATCGAGGAGATCAAGCGGTGCCCCTCCGGTGTCGTGTGACACAATTCCCGTGATGCTTAGCCAGCTGCGTTTGTCGTACCCGAAATCATTGTTCGGGAGCCCTGCAGCGAGGCCGGTTCGCGGAGGAAAGTTCGAGTTGAGGGACGAAGTCGCGAAATCGATTGTGACCCGCGTGACGCCATTCTTCAGCGGAAGGTCATCATAAGTTCGCCAGCCAGGCTCCACCTGCTTCAAGAATGCGACGCTTTCGTTTTGAATCGTGTTCTCATCGAGAATCAGCGACCCACCATACTCGCCGCCCGCCAGTTTCAGGCTGACCTTGCTCCCGGGGACAGTGTGCTGTGGTGGCATCCGCAACACACCGGGCAACTTTGACGACAGTGCATGAGTGTGGATCCCGCTGGGCAACAACCGGGAGACGACTGCATCTCCCTCCAGAGCGACGAGGGGTGTTCCATCCTCAACCCAGCCCGACTCCATGCCTTCCCCCTCCATCACCCATCCCGGAGGCAATGTCGGTTGCGTGAAATCGGCCAGGACGGTGTAGGCCTTGTTGGCATCGATTCGGGCATTGCGATGAGTTTGCGATTCCGTGGCCAGAGTGTTCCAGGTCGCCTCGATGTCGGTCCCGGCTTTCGCCAGTCGCGCGAGCGGGTAGTCCACATCCCCCAGTACTGGTTCCTGAGGTGTCGGCATCTGCGGTGCTGGCTGCCAGGCTGCAGGAGTGATCTCCACCCCTCGCCAGACCTTGGCCAGTTCATCGCGAATGGCAGTTCGCAATTCCTTGAGTCTGGTCATCGCAGCTGCGTTCTTCTGCGGGGCATCGGCGGGTCGACTCCCCCAGCGCGGCGTCATGAACATCGCTCCGAGAGCGTGGTAATCTTTCTGAGAGACCGCTTCGAGTTTATGGTTATGACAGCGGGCACAGGCGACCGTCGTCGCCAGGAAGACCTTGGAAAAGGCGTCGACCTTGTTGTTCACCATTTCCTGATGAACACCATTGAACTGCAGGCTGCTGCCGTGGCGATGCTCTCCCATATGGTAAAACATCGGCCCGATGATGCTCTCGTTAATCCCGAGTGCCTCATTGATGCGAGGCTCGGGCAACAGGTCTCCAGCGAGTTGTTCGCGGAGCAGAGTGTCAAAACCAACATCCTGATTGAAGGCTCGAATCAGGTAGTCGCGGTACTCATGCGATCCCTTGGCCGGGTTGTCCCATTCATATCCGTAGGTATCCGTGTACCGAACCACGTCCATCCAGTGCCGGGCGAAGGCCTCGCCGTAGTGAGGAGACGCGAGTAAGTCCTCGACAAGCGTCTCGTAAGCAGTGTTCGAGTTGACCTGATACGCTGCGAGAAACTTTTCACGCTGGGCGACGGATGGAGGGAGTCCGGTCAGAACGAAGCTGAGCCGCCGCAGCAACACCTCTGGAGCAGCTGGAGGGGCAGGCGCCAGCCCCTGCTTGTCGAGTTCGGCCCGGATGAATCGATCGACTGGAGACTGGTTCCATTCTGTGTCGACGATTTCAGGTGGCGAGACATTCGCCAGTGGCTTGAGGTTCCACCAGTCGAGACGCTGCTGGAACTCCTCCGCCCAGCCATCGGTCGCCAGCTTGATCGGAGTGACTTCTCCACGACGGGGGTCGATCGCGCCTTGTGCGATCCACTCCCGCAGTAGTGCGATCTCCTCGGGAGGCAACTGGGTGTCCGGGGGCATCTTCAGGTCTTTGTCGAGGTAGACGACCGCCTGATACACCGTGCTCTCTTCGGGCTTGCCGGGGTGGATCGCTCGTCCCGAATGGCCACCCTTTTCCCAACCCGACCGAATATCCAGCCGCAGCCCGCCCTCCTGGGTCTGCTCATCGTGACACTCCAGGCATCGGGCATTGAGCAACGGTCGAATCTTCGCTTCAAAGAAGGCGACCTTCTCCGGAGTCTCGTCCGACAGCCCAACTGGTGTGTATGCGAACGCAGCTGAGCGAGGCTGGTTGGTGAAAACGATACTGACAGGTCCCTTGACCTCTGGACCGTTGAACAGACGCACGGGCTCACCTGGATTGGGGGCGTCCGTCTTCCAGACCGAGACCGGCCCCAACCAACTGGCGCAATACAATAGACCATCGGGGCCGATGGAAAGACTCATCGGTGTGGCGATGTCCCCGCCCTCCCCGGCCCATTCGATAGTCTCGGTCCCTTTCGTTCGCAGAATACGGTTCGCGTTCGTACTCCAGAACGCTTCGCCCTGATTATGGAACACCAGCCCCCACGGAGCTTGTGTAGGGGAGTGCGACCAGACTTCACTCAGTGTGCCGTCGAGCTTCTCGGCACAGCGACGGATCGCCTGCGCAGCGTGATCGGTCACGTAGAGTCGGCCATCGTGCCAAGCGATCTGTGTCATGCCGCCGGGGGTGGCCAGAGCCACGTCCTCCTGCCATTCGCCGGAGGGGTAGGAGTAGCGTTTCACCTTCCCGTCGTTCTGGCTGGCGACGAGGAGATCGCCGTCATGCCAGGCCATCCCCGTCGCTCGGTGAAGCCGACCGCCGTAGCCTTCGGGGACATTGATCAACGTCTCAACATTCCCCGGGCCACGCGGATCAAATCGCAACACGGTCCCCATCTCTCCGGGGTTTCCGGTCGAGATCAAGAGACATCCATCGGGGTCGAGCAGTATCGAATTCCCCGGGGGAAGGCCGCTGAGAACAGTCCCGACATGAGCCCCACTCTCCAGGTCGTACCGCTCGACCCGGCCCGTTCCATGCATCAGCACGAGCATGTCATCAGCGAATGTCAGACCAGCGCTGCATCCCAAGAGAAGCAGCAGACACGCCCTGACGATGAAACTGCCCCTGACATACCCCATTCGATTGTCTTCTCTGGCGAAGTCTGACTCACAACACGTCACGAAAGAACTTACCACACGTTATCTGATTCTTGCGGCAGAGTCGCCGACGAGCGATGGTCGACCCATTGAATTGTCTGGCGACATGTGGGTCCACAAGAAGAACACCACTCAATTCTATTTTGCTAGGACATCGCGTGCCAATATATGGGGCACCGGAAACTAAATGTGCCTCTGCCTCCACACTTGGTCGGGCTTTGATGAATGTCAGCTTTGACGCGACGCTGGCTGGTCGCAGGGTGTATCGACAGACATTTGCAGCTGAGGTCAGGTCGTAATTGGTCTCCCGTTGGTCGTGGAACGTCGCATCTCCAGGACAACATCTGAGGATGAGCGATCGAACTCAGACGGACGGGGCTTACCGATCCATTGCCCGTCTTTCCAGACACCAACGACGCAACAGACCTTCAATTGGTCTCCGTTAATCACATAGATCCCCAAGACATCGCTACCGCTCTCTTGTGATTCGAATGAACGGTGATCCCAGATCTTCGGAGTCACTGTCGAGTCGAGATCAAAGGTACCGGCCCACAGTTCCTTTCCGCCCACATCCAGTGCCGCATAGGAGTGGTCATCGCGAAACACCAATCGCGCTGCCTCCTTTGTACTTCCCGGAGGATCAACGGCAACGATGTCCCAGGTTCCATAGAACTCATTGAGTGCTTGTGTCGAGATTGGTTCCATGTGACACTCCAAATGAAGTTTGTTGATACGAATCTAACGCAGACCACCCGTGGCGAAGATCACTTCGCCGGTCAACCACATGGAGTCATCCGAGGCCAGAAAGGCAACGACCTTGGCAATGTCCGTAGGCGTGCCCATCCGCCCCAGCGGGGTCATGGCCACCAGCAGTTTTTCCAGGTCGCTGCCGACACCGTATAGACCGGCCGCTTTAGTCCCTTCACTGAGCGTGGCACCGGGATTCACCGAGTTGACCCGCAGGTTTCGCG
>QWOR01000169.1 GCA_003669575.1 Planctomycetota bacterium
GCCGGGAGCACTCGAATCGCTGTGGATCGTGGCACGAACCGGAGGGTTCACTCCCGATCTGGCACTGCAACTGCTCGGCAGTCCCAACCCCGAGATCCGTCGCTGGACGGTTCGCCTGATTGGCGATGAGCGAAGAACCAGCGACGCCGTCGCGGCCCGACTGACCCAGCTGTCTCATGATGAGTCGTACGTCCAGGTCCGTTCCCAGCTCGCCTCAACGGCCAAGCGGCTTCCCGCGAAGTACGCATTGCCGATCGTGCAGGAGCTGCTCAAACGCGACGAGGACCAGACCGACCTGCACCTGCCGATGTTGATCTGGTGGGCGCTCGAGGCCCAATGTGGCGGCGATCGCGCGGCGGTGCTCGAACTGTTCGGTGACAAGACACTGTGGGATCACCCAATTACTGCGACGACGATCGTTCCGCGACTGATGCAGAGATACGCGCTGGCCGGGACTCCGGATGATCTGGAGACTTGTGCCCAGCTGCTGGCGATTGCCCCGAGCGATGCTCACCGCCAGACGCTCATCAGCGGCTTCCTCGAAGCGTATCAGGGCCGCGAGATCAAGCACCTGCCCGAGTCGCTGACCAACGCGATCGCGAGTTACCAGAAATCACTCGGCCAGGACGATCTGGTCCTCAACATCCGCCTCGGAAAAGAGGACGCGATCGACCAGGCCCTGAAGTTCATCGCGGACGAGAAATCGGATCGCCCCAAGCGACTCTCCTACATGGAGGTCCTCGGCGAAGTGAAGCCCGCCCGGGCAGTGCCGGTACTCATCAACCTGATGGGGGCTTCGTCAATTGCGATCAAACGCGGGGCGCTGCAGGCCCTGATCAACTTTGACGACCCCGCGATCGGTGAGGCGATCTGCTCGCGGTATCACACCCAACTGCCCGACGAGCAGGATCTGCGCAGCATCGCTCTGCGCGTGCTGGCCAGCCGGGCTGCGTGGGCGAAGCGGCTCCTCATGGAGGTCGATGCCTTCCGCATCAAGAGCAGTCTGGTCCCGCTCGACATCGTGCAGCAGATGCGACTGCACAATGATCCCGAGGTTCAGGCCCTGCTCAACAAGCTGTGGGGCAAGACCCGCGCCACCTCCGAGGAGAAGCAGAAGCAGGTCGCCCGACTGCGTACGGCCCTCGTCGCTCAGCGTGGCAAGACAGCTGACCAGGACCAGCTGGTTCGCGGCCGGGCCCTGTTTACCAAACACTGTGCGACCTGCCACACCCTCTTCGACGACGGGGGCAAGACCGGCCCGAATCTGACCGGCTACGAGCGCGACAACATCGACTTCCTGTTGCTGTCGGTCGTTGACCCCAGCGCTGCCATCCGCGAGGAGTTCACCCAGTTCCAGATTGTCACCACCAGCGGCCTGACCCTGACCGGTCTGATCGACAAACAGGACGACCGTACCGTCTCGATCCGCGGAGCCAACAACCAGTCGACTCTGCTCAACCGTGACGATGTCGAGGTCCTGAAAGCCATGGACACATCCATCATGCCCGACGGCCTGATCGAGAAAATGACCGACGCCGAACTCGCTGACCTCTTCGCCTTCGTGATGACCCGGACGCCACCAGTGAAGAAGTGATGACGGCTCAATCGCCCACTCAATCATGCCGAGCGCAGGTTGCCCCAGTCTTCGACGGTCACCTTGGCGTTGTTCTCTACGCAGAACTTCTGCACCCAGGAGATCAGTGAGTAGGTCCGGCCGGTGACATCTGCGGCGCTTTGGGCTTCGACGTTCAACCGCAGCAGTGGCTCGTTGTTCGAGGCCCGGACGTTCATCCACCACTTGGGTGTGTAGCCGTCGGCCACGGTGCGGTAGGTCGCTCCGGTCGGGTCGTTCTTCGTGTCAATGAGGAACAGATCGTCGACCGTCTTGAACTTCGGTGACCGTGGGTGGAACACACCGACGCCATCGAGTGTGAAGACATACGCATCGGCCGCCGGGTCGTTGTACTGCTTCGTCAGAGCTTCGATGATCTGCTTGCTCGTCTGCTTCCAGTCGTTGCTCTCGACCCGCAGGTTGACCTCGCCGCTGGATGGCCACGGTGCCAGCGAGCTGAGCAGCTCGGAACAGCTTTGCCCCGACGTGAGCAGCATGTCCCAGAAGTCGACCATCGAGAAGAGTCCCGAATCGAGACCATAAGACTCGGGATAGTTGTAGTGGGCTGAGGACTCGCCGCCGAAGACTGCATCGGTCTTGATGAGAGCGACCTTCAAGGCATCCTGTCCCACGCGGCTGACGACCGGACGGCCTCCGGCTTTCCGCATCGTTTCGACCACGAGCCATGACGACACCGCCGAGTAGACGACCGCGGGGTTCTTCTTGCCCGCTGCGAGTGCTTTGCGGATGGCGTTCTGACCGAGAGCGGCGAGCAGCAGCGACCCCGAGACGAACTGTCCCCACTCGTCGACGAGGAACACACGGTCAGCGTCCCCGTCAAATGCAGCTCCGAACTTGGCGCCACGCTCGATGACCGTCTGCTGCAACAGCTTGACCGCTCCCGGCAGACCGGGGTTCGAGGGACGCGTGGGGAATGTCCCGTCGATCCGCTCGGCGACCGCACTGATTTCTGCCTTGGACTTGCAAGCTGCCAGAGCCTGCTTCAACAGGGGGACGAACAGTCCACCGACACCGTTGCCCGGATCGAGGACGACATGCCCGGTCGCTTTGGCCAGGTTCTGCGACCGCTGGCACGCAACTTCCGTGAACTTTTCCTGCAGGCGCAGATTGGGGCCGCTGGCAAACGGGGAACAACCAGCTGCAGCAGCTGCGCCGCTGGCTGATCCGGACTCAAAGAGTGGTGCCAGATGCAGCAAGGGGCTGATCATGTCGAGGCCGCCCGTGGCCTTGTTGAGCAGCACTGACTTGATGCCGTTGTATTCCGGCGGGTTATGCGAGGCGGTGATCATCACTCCGGCGATGGCTCCGTCGAGCTGTTCGCCGACACCCCATTGCACCATATCGGTCGTTGCCAGACCGCAGGGCAGGGCGACCCCACCCGCAGCTGCGATCCCTTGCACGAGGGAGGAATAGAGAGCCGGGGACGAAGTTCGTCCGTCACGCCCGACGATGATGCGGGGATTCGCGGTCTGGGTCGCCTGGGCGACGTACTGGACGAGACACTGCCCCACGAACCAAGCCAGTTCTTCGTTGATCTGGTTGGGGTAAACTCCGCGGACATCCGCTTTCCGTTGCATCAGCGAGCGGTCAAACATGGGGCCATTCTCCAGGGGTGTGATCACTTTCGGTCCGGTCGAAACCGGGAAAGTCGAACAAATCTGCCCAAGTTTCGCGAATTCGGCTCTGGACTGCCACAGAGGTTCTGGGACAATTTCCAGGAAGCCTTCCTGATCCGGTAGTGGTGAGCCCCGCATGTCGCTTGACTGGCAAACCCTGGTGACTCTTTTCGTCGTTCTCGGCGCAGCTGGGGTACTCGTGCGCCGGGTGCAGGCATTTATGAACCCGACAGAGAGTGGATGCGGGGGAGGTTGTTCGGGGTGCGAGTCGTCGAGTTCGACTCCGACCGGAAAGACGCTGGTCTCACTTTCGCTGCCGCCGCAAAAAGCGGATCAGGCTCGGTAGTGCGCCGCCCCCTCTGGGCTAATACGATTGAGAAGCGATTGTTCTCCTTTGCGCTGAGAGATCTTCAGGCCGCTCTCGCCTCGGGCTGCGATTTCCGGGACTGACCTGTAAGATCAATACCATGTGCCTGTCTGCCCGTGTTCTTCAATGTATTGCCGCCGAGCCAGCGATCTGGACCTACAGCACGCGTGTCGTGTTGCTGGGGACGGTTCTGCTGGGCATGTGCGCGGGTGTGATCGGGGCCTTTATGGTCTTGAGAAAGCGAGCCCTCGTCGGCGATGTCATTGGACATGCGGCCTTGCCGGGGATTGGGGTCGCTTTCCTGGTCATGGAGTGGTTCTGGCCCGGGCAGGGTCGACGAATCCCGTGGCTGATGTTCGGGGCGCTCTCCAGTGGTTTGCTGGGGGCACTGAGTGTGTTGTTCATGGAGCGGTCGCGACGGATCAAGCCCGATGCCGCACTGGCTCTGGTGCTGAGTCTGTTCTACGGTGCCGGGATCGTGCTGCTCTCCATCGCCCAGCGTATTCCCGGAGCGGGCACCGCGGGTCTGACCAGTTTCCTGGCGGGTAAGGTCAGCTCATTGCTGGCCTCGGATGTCCAGATCATTGGTGTCGTCAGTTGTGTGTTACTGGTATTGGTGACGGCCTTCTTCAAAGAGTTGTTACTGACCTGTTTTGACAGCGAGTACGCCATTGCGGGCGGCTGGCCGGTAAAGACGCTGGATGCGTTCCTGATTCTGCTGGTCGCGGCGGTGACAGTGCTGGGGATGCAGAGTGTGGGGCTGATCCTCGTGGTCGCATTGCTGCTGACTCCGGCCAGTTCCGCCAGGTTTTGGACAGATAATGTTCGCCGAGTCGTTCAGCTCTCCGCATTATTTGGCGGGCTGAGTGCCGCCATCGGCGTGATGATCAGTTCGAAGTGGTCGCTGCCAGCAGGGGCCATGATCGTGCTGGCGGGGTTGGGACTCTTTGTACTGAGTCTGATCTTCGGTACCGAACGTGGACTCCTCAATCGCTGGCGACAGTCGCGTCAACTGCAGGAGCGAATTCTCCGTGACGATATTCTGCGGGCGATCTACGAGATCATCGAACTTGATGGCCGAGCCCCGCTGGCCTCCACAGATACTCCACTCAAGTTCACCCCCGAAGAAGTCCTTCAACGACATAGCTGGTCGTTGAAGCAACAGCAGGCTCTGCTGCATTCGCTCGTCCTGGAGGGGGTGATTCTCTACGACAATGTGAATCATTGGTGGCTCACACCAGCTGGCCTGGAACAGGCCCGCAAGACGGTTCGATTGCACCGTCTATGGGAGATCTACCTGCTGGAGTCAGCCAACGCAGCTCAAGGGCATGTGGACCTGCATGCGGATGTCAGCGAACACTTCCTCGACCCGGAAATGCTGGCCGAACTCGAACGCCGACTGGCTCATCGGATTCCCGAAGATGGGGTACCAGTGAGCCCGCATGCACTGCAGACTCCATAAGTGACGATGAGGAATGCGGTCGATTAATCAGGCTTCCAGAACTTCAGTCGCAAGCTATTCAGCACTACCGAGACACTGCTGAGTGACATCGCCCCAGCTGCGAAGAGCGGGGGCAGCAGCCAACCGGTCCAAGGGTATAGCACGCCCGCAGCGAGTGGCACACCGATTAGATTGTACCCGAACGCAAAGAACAGGTTCTGACGAATCGTCTTCATGGTCGTCCGGGAAAGCTCCACCGCTCGTGCGACTCCCAGCAGGTCGCCATGCATCACCGTGACGTCAGCGGCTGAGATGGCAATGTCAGTTCCGGTTCCCAGAGCGAAGCCGATGTCGGCCTGCGCGAGGGCCGGAGCATCGTTGATTCCGTCGCCGACCATTCCGACCTTCGCTCCCGACAGCTGGGTCTCTCGCAGCATCTGTAATTTCTGATCGGGCAGGAGGTGAGCCGCGACTCGATCGATGCCGACTTGTCTGGCGACGGTCTGGGCGACCTCTTCGCGATCCCCGGTCAGTAGCGCCGAGTCGATACCCAGCTGATGCAGTCGTTCGATCGCCTGCTTCGCGGAGGGTCGCACTTCATCCTGAAACTCGAAACAGGCTTGCGGAACTCCATCGACCAGCAACAGCGTTCGCGTCGCTGGAGTCGATGACGAGGTGGATCGTGCTGCGACCTCTTCGCGGCTGAGTTCGATGCGGTGCCCTCCAATCCCGGCTGACAATCCACGCCCGGTCAGGCTGCGAAAGTCTACCGCTTGAAGAGGAACCGGAACGTCATTTTGCCTGTCGGAAAATTCCACGATCGCCCTCGAAAGCGGATGTTCGGACAGCTTGGCGAGGGCAACAGCCACACCGAGCGATTCCTTCTGCGAGAGTGATCCGGTGACGGTGAGAGCGCTGACTCGCGGCTGTCCTCGTGTCAGCGTCCCGGTCTTGTCGAACGCCATCATTTTCAGCTGTCCGAGCGATTCGAGTACCGCTCCGTCGCGGATCAGCAGCCCGTACCTGGCTGCCTGCCCCATCGCGACCATCACAGCGGTCGGTGTCGCAAGTCCCAGAGCGCAGGGGCAGGCGATCACGAGGACGCTGACAGCTGCCGTGATCGCCATTTCGACTCGTTGATCGGCCGGGGCGAACCACAACCATGCCATGGCCGTGATTGCCGCGATTCCGAGAATGATCGGAACAAAAATCGACGCCACTCGGTCTGCCAGCTTGGCAATCGGGGCTTTGGTCCCTTGAGCGTCTTTTACGAGGCCGACGATCTTTTGCAGGGTGGTTGCGTCTCCCACGCGATCAGCGGAGATCGTGACGCTCCCTCCATGACAGAGTGTTCCGGCCGACACCGTGGCTCCAACTCCTTTGGACACGGGCAACGGTTCACCAGTCAGCATCGACTCCTCGAAGTCGGCCTGCCCCGTGAGAATCGTCCCATCAACGGGGACTCGACTGCCCGGTCGTAGCAGGACCACGTCGCTGCGATGGACCTCGGACAGCGGAACAGTGGACTCCTGACCATTGCGAATGATGACCGCATCGGAGGGGGCGAGTTGAATCAGTTCGTCGATGGCCGTCGAGGCCTGGCCCCGGGCTCGCTCTTCGAGCCAGCGCCCCAGCAAGACAAAGGTCACGATCATGACTGCTGCATCAAAGTGCATGCTGGCGTGGTGATGATGTCCGGCGTTCCACATGTCCCAGAGACCAGCCAGGAACGCGATCCCCGAACCCAGAGCGATCAGCGTATCCATGTCACTGGACCCGTGTCGCAGTCGGGCCCACGCACCCGTAAAGAAACTCCGCCCGAACCCAAAAACTACGACCGCGGAACCGGCCACCAGTACGAACTGCCAGCCCGGAAACCGCCACGAGGTCATGCAGAGAACCATGACCACTGCAGAGATCGCCGCACAAATGAGCCAGGGAACTGGACTGCTCAAAGTCCGCGCCTGGCCCGGTGCGGCACCACTCGCCGCGACATACCGATAGCCCAGAGATTCCAGAATCGGCTCCCATTTTGGCGAGACGGTTTTCTCGGCCAGGACAACCGTGGCTTCGCGGGTCGCGAGATTCACTCTGGCGTCGACCACTCCCGGCACCGCTTTCAGTCCGGCCTCAACACGCGAGACACAGCTGGCACAGTGCATCCCCTCGACCAGGAAACGTGTACTCTGCCCGGTCGCCAGCGGTGGCCGCTCGGGGGATGGATCGGGCGAATTCAGGACGGGGAGTTCATACATGGGGTGAGATTCCTGTCGCTCCTTCACGCATCGGGGGGGATCCGCGAGCGCGAGGCTGCCGAGGTGCCACGAACGCCAGTGGATGCCGGTTCCCGTAACAGCTCAGCAGAGCGGCGCCCCCCGTCTCTAGTCCTCGAAAGGTCGTGCCTCCCACATTACCGCACGAGAGTCACTCTCGCCATCTGTTGTTTCGGGTTGCGAGTCGGATCGGACCACGTCACGATCAGACGCTTCGTTCACTGGTCCTGGTTGAGGGGTTTTGCTTGCGACTGTTTGTGTCCGAGTTCATCTGCGGGGGAGGCTGGAGAGAAGGAGAACGCCCAGCCAGTCTGATTCGAGAGGGGGCCGCTATGTTGCGGGCCCTGATCGAGGATCTCTTGCAGATTCCCGAGATGCAGGTCGTAACGACTTGGGATCGCCGGCTGCCGGACGGACTGGGGAGCCGGAAATCACCCTCGCTCGACATTGTGCCCGTCGCTGGCCCCGACGAGGAGCACGAAGTGTTTCGCCGTCTCTGCGAGTCAGCGGATGCCTCTTACATCATCGCGCCTGAACTGAGTGACGAGCTGTCGCTCCGGACTGCGGTTGCTGCTTCCTTTGAACAAAGACGGTCCCCTCAAATTTCCTATCCCCACCCCAGGAACCTCAACTGCTCGGTCGAGGCCATCGACCTCTGCGGCGACAAGTGGAGCCTCTTCGAACACCTCACCCGTCACGCGATTCCCACTATCCCCACCTTCCAGTTGCAAGACCGCTCATCACACGACTCCCTTAGCTGGCCGAGAGTCCTTAAGCTCCGACTCGGTGCGGGATCGCAATCGATGCAGCTGGTCTCATCTCCCGCTGAATGGGAGTCGGCTATCAAGAGCTTCGACAACTCCTCCCGCCACACCGAAGCGATCGTTCAACCCTACATTCCGGGCCAGGCTTTCTCTGTCGGAGTCATCATTGATCGCAATCGGACGTTACATCGACTGCCCGTTGCCGATCAGCTGATCGATCCCCGCAACGGGTTCGCCTACCTTGGGGGGCGTGTCCCCTCACACTGTTGGACCGGCTCAATCGATCCGCTGCTCGATAAGGTGCTACCGACGATCCCAGGGGTGTACGGGTTTGTGGGAATTGATTTTCTGATCCCGGACGGGACTCCTGGTACACCGCTCCTCGTGGAGATCAATCCCCGTCTGACGACCAGTTACACTGGCTATCGGCAGCTTTGTCGGGACAATCTCGCGGCGCTATGGCTGGGCGAGTCGGACCCGGTCGAGCAACTTCACTGGCGAGACGGACAGATTGAGTTTCAGGCTGCGGGAGAGTGTTCATGAGCACATGCATTGGTCTCGACATCGGTGGAGCGAACATCAAGCTGTCGAACGGCGTCGATCGGA
>QWOR01000120.1 GCA_003669575.1 Planctomycetota bacterium
CGAGCGGAGCTATCTGCGCGGAACAGTCATCTCCGCGTTCAAGTCACCGCTGGCAGTCAGTCGTCGTCGGATGGAGATGCTGGGACTCAAGATTCAAATCATGCATCCGAGTACGCGGCTACGGGTGATCCCACGAGGCAAGCCTCAGGCTCCGATGGCAGGTTATCGCGTGGAGCTTCTCAACCGCCCGGAAACCAAGGAGGACAAGGTCGAAGATCGCGTGATCTTGAGAACCGATCGTCGGGGCGAAGTTGTGATTCCTGCTGACACCGAGAAGCCGCTACGTTACTTGATCGTCTACAGCGGAGCGGCTCCGCTGGCGAAGGCTCCGCTGATACCGGGTTATGTCGAGGAGGCAGTGCTGGATGCACCGGACGATGCCGCCCGGTTGAATGTGGAGGCCGAAACCGAACTACTGCAGAGTGAACTGATCGATATTGTGGCACGCCGCGAAGTCATGATGGCCCGGGCGCGTGCAGCCAGTCTGAATGGTTACTGGGAACTGGTCTCCGAGATGCAGAAAAAGATTGCGGAGTTGCCGACACTGGAACAATTCCAAGCCCGTATCGAGGCTCTACGTAACCCAGCTGTGCAAGCTGCGAAGAGAAGTAAGGACAGGGCGCAGGAGTCGCGGATCGTTCGCATGTGTAAGCAGATCACAGACACAGCGACGCAGCACCTGGATCCGCAAAAGGTCAAGGAATTCATGACTGAAATCGATGAACAGAAGAAATCGCAATAGTTGCCGGACCGAACCTCATCTGTTCCCGGCAGAGTTCTTACCTACTTCAAGCTCGGGATCGAGAGCTCAGTTTGCACCGGATTTGGCCAGTGGTTTTTCGGCGGGCGGTTCACCTTCGTAGAAGGTGACGACAGCTGACATTTCAGGCTTGAGGTACACACCCTCTTCATCGGCGGGGACTTTCACCTTCACGCGAGTCGGGATCGCTCCCTGAGCCCGGTCGGCGATGGGCAACAGGCGGTCGACTTGTCCTTCATAGATCCGTCCAGGCCAGGCCTCTGTCGTGATGGTGCATTTTTGCCCGACCCGAATCTTGCGGATGTCGGATTCCAGGATTTTGAGGTCGACCTCCAGGTTGGCGAGATCCGCCATTTCGCAGATGCTGTAAGAGCCATTAAACGCGACCGAGTTGACAATGTTGCCTTCCTCGGCGTTCTTACGCAGGATCGTCCCTGAGATCGGGGCGCGGATCGTGCAGTTCCCGAGCCGCCAGGTGGCGCGGGCGAGATCGGCCTCGACTTGCATGACCTCGGCCCGGGCGATCTCCACGCGTTCCGCGCGGGCTCCCTGACGCAGCAGGGTGAGAGCCAGCCGTGCCCGTTCGACCCTCTTCTGCTGAGCGACAAACTGCGTTTCGGACTGAGACAGGGCAGTTTCAGTGCCAGCGTTCTGCTTGGCAAGCTGCTGCTGGCGCTTGTACTGTCGCTCGTCTTCCTCCATCTGGGTTTCGGCTTGAGCAAGATCGGCTTCCGCTTGAGAAACCTCTTCCGGGCGACTGCCGCGCTCGAGTTCCAGGAGCCGCTGTCTGGAAGCTGCCAGCAGGGCGGTCTGGCGGTCGAATTCAGATTGGTATTCGGTCGACTCGATGATGGCGAGGACGTCCCCTTTGGTGACTCGTTTGCCCTCTTCGATGTTCAGTTCCACGATCATGCCAGAGACCTTGGGGCTCACCAGGATCTGTTTGGTCGGCATGATGAACCCACGTGACTCAAGTGCGATGCGTCCGGGGGCAGGGGCAGTGGAGGAATCGGGCATCTCGCCACTGGGCTGAGCAGCTGAGGCGAGCGTCGAAGAGGGAGGAGTTGCCGCGGCTGAGGTCTCAGTGATCGGCTTCTCAGAGGAGGCCTGTTTGACCGCCTTCTGCAGCTGGAACGCCCAATATCCGGTGCCTCCATTCAGGAGCAGGAGCAGTATGATCAGGGACCAGGCTAATCGGCTTTGCGGGGGCTGTTTCTGCTCGATGGGTAGACGGAGCGACTGGACCTTCGACTTGAGAGTCGAGGCTTTCAGGTCTGTATTTTCCGGATTCTGCTCAGCAGGTGTCTGTGACACAACAGGCCTCAGAGGGCAATCGCCGAACTCAAGGGGTCACAATGAAAGACTTGGAGTGCTTCCGAAACAATCGAGATTGCCCCGGGGCGTGTCCAATTCTAGGCGGAGCCCGAGACGACGCGAAAGGGGCGACGACTCATTTGGCAGGGGTTTCCGGTGGGGCCGGATCAACTTGTCGATTCCGCCTGGACCGCGAAAACATCAGCCAGCCGGATCATCATCACCCGCTCCAGAGCGGCTTCGATCTGGTTTCGGAAGAACCACCGTCCAATGGGAGTTTTGTCGTGATCTTTCAGGCCGATCACAGCCATTTCGCCCCGGTTGAGCTCGACGTGGAACTTGAGCTGGTACAGCGGCTCAACAGCCTGGCAGTGTCCCATCAACCACTCGCGTTCGCCGGCAACTGGTCGGGTGAGCACTTCTCCGTGATGAATTTCGGGAACGATCTCCAGCCGGGCCCATCCGTCTTCGATCTTTTCTGCGAGGACCCGCAGGATCGCGCGAGCCGAATGCAGGGTGAGTGGGCGGTTTCCCTCCGGGCCGGGAATGACGACCTCCAGCCCCTCCGGCAGTTGCATGATGTCCAGAATTGCGTGCTCACCCGTGGGGAAGGCAAATGACTCGTGCAGAGTTCGCTCGCCCGCGCTTGAGCTCTTGGACTTGGAACTGTTGGCCAGGATCAAGGACTGGAGAGCGATCGGTGGGTTGGCTGGAACGGTTCCAAAGCGGAATCCATTCTCGTCCAGACTGCGAATGGTCGCGGGGTCGAGTGAGCCACCCTGGCTGATCGCCTTCCACATCGAATTCCCAATTCGCGGGTCCCCGACGGGTCGGTCGACGCGAAACACATCGAGGCGGATACCGTCTCGCATCTTGGGGATGGGTTTGAGGAGCTGGCTTTTGACCTCTTCTTCGATGGTGGCCTTGTCGTTCGTGAACAGTCCCTGGCATCCAGGCAGCAACAGAGCGCAGCCCCATTTCAGGGCGTCGCGTCGCGTGATCCGGGGGATGTCCGAAGACGGGGAAATGGCACGGTCTCGAAAGTGGCGATTGCGGGTGAGAGACTTTCTCAAGGCGTCATTTATGCGAGATGCCCATTCGCGAACAATTGCAGCTTCCGAAAAGTCCTGAATCGAGCGGTGTGAATGGCAGGATCTGCCGGGCAGGGTTGAGGGATTAGGGTTGAGGGTTTATGGTTAAATTGCGAGGGAACATCGTCGATTTCGGCAGTTGCGCCCGTTGAGTGCCGAAGGATGACCCGGAACTGCCAGCTTTTACTCGAGGCTGGTTGGCTGGTTTCCCTCTTCTGCCTGCTGCATCGATCCCACCTCAATCTCCTCGGAATTCACTTCATGTTGATTTTTGATGCCCACTTGGATCTGGCCTGGAACGCGGTGGAGTGGAACCGCAACCTCGAGTATCCCTGTTCCAAGATTCGCGAGTGGGAACGGCATTTTCCGGACATTGTGCCCGGCGACTGCACGGTAACGCTGCCGGAGATGCATAAGGGGCGGATTGGTCTGTGTATCGCCACGCTGCTCCCCCGGCTGAATCGTAAACCGATGGAGCTGTCGTTTTATCAGTCGCGAGAGTCAGCACATGCGATCGCTCTCGGGCAGCTGGCCTACTACCGGGCCTTGGTGCGTAAGGGGGCCATGGTCGAGATTCCCGACAAGGCGACCCTGAAGCGGGAGTACGACCGCTGGCAGGCTGCCATTGTCGCCAAGCCGGATGACACCTCCGCTGACCCGCCGATCGGGTTCATCATCAGCATGGAAGGGGCTCCTCCGATCCAGGATCCATCACAGGTCCAGCAGTGGTACGACTGGGGGCTGCGGCTGGTGGGGCCCGCACACTATGGGCCGAACGAGTATTGCCATGGGACAGGCAGTGTGGGTGGGCTTACAGCGGATGGCCGGGCTCTGCTCAAGGAGATGGACCGCGTCGGCATGCTGCTTGATGCGACCCACCTGGCGGACCAGTCGTTCTGGGAGGCTCTCGATGTCTACACGGGTCCAGTCATCGCCAGCCATCACAACTGCCGGGCTCTGGTGCCGGGTGATCGCCAGCTGGACGATGACCAGATCAAGGCGTTGATCGCCCGTGGGGCCGTGATCGGTGCGGCGTTTGACAACTGGATGATTGTGCCGGGGTACAAGAAGAAGGTGACGCCGTCTGCTGAAGTGCCGATGGAACTGATCGTCAATCACATTGACCACATCTGTCAGCTGGCCGGGAACGCGAACCACTGTGGCATCGGGACCGACCTCGACGGGGGCTTCGGTCGCGAGCAGTCGCCGGGCGACCTCGATACGATCGCCGATGTCATCAACATGAAGGCCACGTTCGAGAAGCGGGGTTACTCGAAGGATGACATCGAGAAGATCTTCCACCGTAACTTCATCGAGTTCTTCCTGCGGGTCTGGAAGTAGTCGACTGGTTCGCGCGGCTTGCCCATGGCACTGATCCCCTCATCCGCTGAACAGGTACTGATCACCCGCATTCGCCAGGGCGATTCGGCGGCGTGGCAGCGTCTTATCGATGAGTTTGAGGGGCGGTTACTGGCGTTCGCCACTCGACGGTTGCGCGATCGACAGCTGGCCGAAGATGTCGTGCAAGAGACGTTCGTCGGGTTCCTGACGGCGCTGCCGAACTATGACACGTCGACGCCGCTCCAGGCGTTTCTGTTTTCGATCTGTGCGCATAAGCTGACCGATCGGTTGCGGCAGACGGGTCGTCGGCCATTGTTGCTGCCTGTCACGGGAGATGATGGGCAGGAACCGGCGGCCGCCTCGAACCGGGCCCGTCTAGCGAGCAGTATTGCCCGCAGTCGTGAGCATCGCGAGACCGAGGAGCTGGTGCTGGCCAGGTGCCTGACCCAGCAGATCGAGGCTTGGCGAAAAGGGGATGACCTCGAACGGCTGAAGTGTCTGGAACTGTTGCTTGTCCGGGGGCTTGCCAACAAAGAGGTCGCGACTCAACTGGGGATCGGCGAACAGGCTGTCGCCAACCACAAACAGTTCCTCGTCGGGAAGCTGAGAGAGGCGGCGACTGCGGCTCGGCTGACGGCAATGGATGAGGCGGCCTGGGGCTTGGAGTAGAGTCTTCCAGATCCCATGGGGCAGATATTCCTGTCTGTCCCGAGCGGTCCGAATGATGTCTCTACCCTAAAACGACACCCCGCGGGGAATCAGCCGGTGCTTGAGGGCCTGTTCTTCCAGGCCATCGCGGAAGTCGGGATGGGCGATCGAGATCATGGCTCGAGCTCGTTCGGCGACGGACTTCCCTTTGAGGTTGACCAGCCCGTACTCGGTGACGATGTACATAACATCGGTGCGTGGTGTCGTAATGATGGTGCCAGCTGCCATCTCGAACACGATGCGGCTGCGACGTTGCCCGAGCTTCTCATAAGTCGAAGCCAGGCAGATAAACGATTTCCCGCCGGGTGACGCATATGCTCCCCGCACGAACTGCAGCTGTCCCCCGGTCCCGCTGATGTGGCGATAGCCAGCTGATTCCGATGCGACCTGTCCCTGCAGATCGACCTGCGTTGTGTTGTTGATCGAGACGACCCGCTTGTTCCACATGATCGTGTCGGGGGCATTGGTGTAGTTCACCGGAAAGCACTCAAAGTCGGTGTTGCGATGGAGTGCGGAGTAGAGATCCTTCGATCCGATGGCGAAGGTGAAGACTACCTTGCCTGGGTCTAAAGCCTTGTTTTTGCCGGTGACCAGCCCGGCTCGATACAGGTGCAGTATGCCATCGGTCAGCATCTCGGTATGTACGCCGAGGTCTTTGACGTTGCTCTCCAGCAGGAGGGAACAGACGGCGTTCGGCATCCCGCCAATACCAACCTGCAGGCAGGCGCCGTCTTCGATCTCGCTGGCGATCTGTCGAGCCACTGCTCGATCAACTTCGCTCGGAGGCGGATTGGGAAGCTCTGGGGCAGGGGCATGGTCTCCTTCAATGATGTAGTCGATTTCGCTGAGGTGGACGCCGTTGTTTTCGCCAAAGACGTACGGGAGTCCGCGCGTGATCTCGACGATGACCATTTTGGCGCGTTCCACGATGGCTCGGTGCCACATGTTCGTCGGGCCAAAGTTGAAGAAGCCATCTTGGTCGGGAGGACAGGTTTTGAGTATGACAATATCGACCGGATCGATGAACCGCCGGTAGTAATCGGGAGCTTCGCCCAGATTCAGCGGCAGGTAATTGCAACGGGCTTTGTCGTGCTGCTTGCGGTCATAGCCGGAGAAGTGCCAGTTGAACCAGTGGAAGTGATTTCCCTCCGGGTCGTCTTCCAGGACTGCTCGCGGCTGCATCGTCAGACACGCACGAATCTTGACGTTGGTCAGTTCCTCTTTACGAGCCGCCAGAGCCCGGTCGAACACATCGGGCTGGCAAAGCGAGACGCCGTAATCGAGCCACATTCCGGACTTGACCAGAGCAGCAGCCTGCGGGGCTGAGATCGTCCGTGCAGGGGCGTTTGATGTTCGCATGGGTGAGCGCCAGATGCGGGAGCGAATTGATGGAACTGGTTCGTTCAGTGTGATCGTTTCATAGGACAGTTCGCCAGTCTGACGAGCGGAGGATCAATTCCGATGAGACGTCTCTGAGTCGATACCGACCAGGGCGGGGCAGACTTGCAGGGGGCTGTATTCATTGAAATGTCTTGTGGTTACGACGCCAGTGCGTAGCGAATTGCAACATTCGAAAGGCAGGGTTGTAACTGTTGTGACAATTGGTGCGCGGTGAGATCTGGCTGCATACTAATCTTAATAGTCTTAGCTGTGTGGGAGTTAAGCCTGGCGCAGGATTATCCGATCGATGGAAATGAGATGACGCGGGCCATGGTTCTGTCGCCAGATGCAATCCGGACGACGCGCTGATCATCTTTGGCTGTATAGCCGAGTTTCCAGGGATTGGATGTTATGCCATTTAGTACATATCGCTACGACCTCGTGCAGAGTGTCGAGGGTGTCGATACGGAGTCATGGAACGCGGTCTGTGGGCCTGAGCGGAACGCATACCTCGATCTCCGATTTCTGCGAGCAGTCGAGAACTCCTTCGCGAAAGAAGCATCGTTCTGGTACCTCATCATCCGGAATGAACTGGGGCAGCCGATCGCCTGCACCTGCTTTACAAAGTATCTGGTCGATAGCGTGCTGATGGCCCCGCAAGTCATTCAGAACGCGATGGCCGGGGTCAGGAAGCTGTGGCCGTCGTTTCTCAAGTATCCCATTATGTTGTGCGGTATTCCGGTCAGCACCTGCCATCACCAGCTGGCGATCGCGGACAACGCCGACATGTCGCGTGTGCTGGTAACTCTGAATACGGTTGCAGAGAAGCTGGCTCGCGAATCGGGCTGTCATCTAATCTCGTTCAAGGAGTTCCCGCCCGAGGCCGCGGTCCACATGGACGCCCTCAAGGAGCAGGGGTTCCTATGGGCTAGGAGTGTGGTGGCCTATAGCCTGAAGGGGGACTATTCCTCTTTTGATGAGTACTACGACTCGCGCAGCAAACCTCGTCGTGCCAAGATCCGTAAGACGTTGAAAAAACTGGAAGCCGCCGGTGTGACGTGCGAAGAGCGAAGCGGCGGGGAGGGGGTCGAGGATCTGTTCACCGATGATGTCCATCGGCTCTATATGAATGTGCTGAATCGGGCCCAGGTGAAATTCGAGACGATCCCGGCCGACTTCTTCCGGGAACTGGCGCGACAGCTGCCCGAGGAGACGACGTTCACTCTGTTTCGCAAAGAGGGGCGAATCGTCGGGTTCTGTTGCGGGCTGCGGGGCGAAGAGCAGCACAACATGCTGTTCTGCGGGCTCGATTACTCGCTGAACGCCGATGCGGAGTTGTATTTCAATATCCTCTATCGCGGCCTGGGCCACGGGCTGGTCCCTGGCGTGAAGGTCGTCCACATCGGCGCAGCTGCGGATGAGTTCAAGCAGCACATCGGCTGTGTCGGCGAATCGATGTCGATCTATGTACGGGCCGTGGGAGCTGTCAGACACTTCCTGCTCAAGCAGGTTTTCGGGTTCCTGTTCGACACCAAGCCACTGCCAGTCGCTGCTCCAGCAGTTCCGATGGTGGAAGAGAAGGAACCCATCGAAGTCCGCCGCGCGGCTTAGCGTCGTTCCAGTGGGTGGCACGCCCTTCCCAGTGCGTCAGGGCGTGCCACCCGACCGCATTCGGTCATTCGCCATACCTCTCTCTTGCACAATTGTGCTTTAAGCCCCAGATCTACTATTGTCACAGTAATGGGCAACGTTCGCACTCAATTCCCCCGAGAGGGGAAGAGATGCCGTTTCCACAATTTTGATCACCATGTCTCACCGAGTAAAATGCCATGCAAAGGCGGACATTCAATTCACTGGTGTTAGGCACAAGTTTCAGCATGCTCGGACGTGCCGAGGGAGATGATGGAGCACGGAAAACAGGGCCGGCGGGAAAGCTGTTAAGCTCAAGCCCGATCCGGACACACTTGAAAGGAGCTTCGGCCTGGAAGGTCCGGTACTTGTCGAAAGGCATGAACGAGATCAGTCACGAGGTGACCGGCCTCGTGATTGCTCCCTCCGAAAAAGGGACGAATCGTCCGATGATGAC
>QWOR01000157.1 GCA_003669575.1 Planctomycetota bacterium
GCGGGGACCTGCGGTATGACCCGAACACCAAAGAGCTGATCTGGTTCGGCCGGATGACCGAGGAACAGAAACTCGACCTGCTGACCCGCAGCCTGAACAAGGAATACCGCAAGGCCATCGAGAGTTTCTTCACCAGCAGTCAGCCACAGGAGATGCAGGCCGACTTCGTGTTCACTGGCAGCCAGTTCTTCAAACAGAAGGACGGCTCTCAATATTATATGGCGGAGGCGGGCGACATTGTGTGCGTGGCGAACTTCGGCGACGCGATGATCGATATCACGGCCCGCAGCTCCGCCGACAACGCGGGATTGATGTTCGAGCCGTATACAGAGAGGCTGCCGAACCGCCGGACCGCAATTACCGTCGATTTGATCCCGGTTGGATTGGCAGAGTCAGCCCCCGCCGCCCCCGACAAGAAGCCGTAATTTCTGCGCAAAACATTTCACCAGAATCACTTAAAACCAACAACGCATCCCGGAATCCATATCCTCGCCCTTGCCTTGAATGATGCAGGCCCGCACGCAATAATACCCACTTCCCCTTGAGGATGGGTGCGTAGCCACTTGTCATCAGGGTCGGCGGACCGGCAGTCACACTGACCGGATTCCCAGTCTGAGATCGATGCGGCTGTCATTGCGCAGCCCACTCCGAAGAGGTCTTCGGAGGCACGAAAGGGACATGGCACATGGGGCGTTACACTGGCCCAAAGGCTCGCGTTAATCGCCGGCTGAATTTTCAGGTTTACGAAAGCGCCGGAGCTGTCAGAGCTTCGGAGCGCAAGGCGTATCCACCGGGTCAGGCAACCCGACGTAAGAAGCTGTCAAACTACGGTACAGCTCTGAACGAAAAGCAGAAGATCAAGCACTACTTCGGGTTGCGTGAAAAGCAACTGCGTCGTTACTTCGCCAAAGCCCGCCGCATGAAGGGCAACACCGGGGATCATCTCTTGGTGCAGTGCGAGCGTCGCCTGGACAATGCCGTCCGCCGTGCTGGTTTCACCATCACCCGGATGCAGGCTCGTCAGGGCGTGGCTCACGGCCACTTCCAGGTCAACGGTCGCACCGTCACGATTCCTTCGTTCCAGGTCTCGGCTGGTGACATCATCACCGTCAAGAACCGCCCGAACCTCAAGGAACTCTACGCTCAGCTGACCGCATCGGCTCAGAGCTACGACTGTGCCTGGCTGGCGATGGACCGTGATGAGCTGAAGGCCGTCGTGACGACGGTTCCGAGTGCCGCTGACATCAGCCTGCCGGTGAATGCCGGTGTGGTGGTCGCGTTCCTCGCTCGCTAATCACAACGTCATCGTTGAAATACAAAACACCCGGTGGCTCATTTGTGGGCAACCGGGTGTTTTCGTGCCATTTGTACTCCTTCGCCGGCCGTGAAACAGTCGCGTTCTTGCGATGATCGTGAACCCTCCTGCTCAACTGACCCGGAGCGATGAGCCACACGCCATGCCGATGAATCCCCTCATCCGCGAGATCGGCAAGTGGGCCCTGTTGTGCCTGATGCTCAGCGTACTGACAGGGTCGGCGTGTGCCTTTTTTCTCTGGTCGCTCGAACAAGTGACCCACCTGCACGCGATACACCCCAATCTACTGTGGGGGCTCCCTGCTGCTGGCCTGGCGATCGGCTGGTTGTCAGTGCAAGTTGGCCCCGAGATCAACTCGGGCAACAAACTCCTCATTCGAGAAATCCGCCACCGCGAACATGGCGTGCCCTTTCTCATGGCTCCGTTTGTCCTGACTGCGACCCTGCTGACGCATCTGTTCGGGGGTCCTGCGGGTCGCGAAGGCACCGCCGTGCAGATGGGTGGCAGCATTGCTGGTGGCCTGGCTCGACTCATCCCCAGGATTTCCGACCGCGACATGCGGGTGTTGCTGATGGCGGGGATCGCAGCTGGGTTTGGGGGAGTCTTCGGCACGCCGATGGCGGGAGCAATCTTCGCGTTGGAACTCGCCGCACTGGGAAGACTCGAAACGCGTGCCGTCGTGCCCTGTCTGGCCGCATCGATCTTGAGTGATGTGGTGTGCGATGCGTGGGGGATTCACCACACATCGTACGTTGTCGAGAGCCTTGTTCATCCGGCAGCTGCACTGCGTCTGACTCCACTGAGTGGGCGATTGATCCTGGGATGCGTCGTGGGGGGCGTGCTGTTCGGACTGACAGCCAGACTCTTTGTGGGTATGACTCACAAGGTCCAGAGACTATTCAGCCGATGGATCAAGCTGCCCCTCCTGCGTCCGGTCGTGGGCGGATGTCTTGTCATCGCGCTGGTGTATCTGACCGGAAGTCGAGACTTTCTCGGGCTCGGAGTCTCATCAGCCGATCCATCGGCAGTGACCATCGTCCGGGCATTTCAACCGGGAAGTATTCCCAACTGGAGTTGGTGGTGGAAGCTGGTATTCACAGCGGTCACCTTGGGGAGTGGCTTCAAGGGTGGCGAAGCGACGCCGTTATTTTTTGTCGGAGCCACGCTCGGACATGTCCTGGGCGTTTGCCTGGGCATCCCTGTCGACTTGATGGCTGCGATGGGGTTCGCCGCGGTCTTTGCCGGAACGACTCACACACCGATCGCGTGCTCGGTGATGGCTGGAGAGCTGTTTGGCGCGGAGTCGATCATGTACTTCACGGCCAGTTGCCTGATTGCGAATCGCTTGAGCGGTGCGGGTGTTTATTCTGCTCAGCAATCGGACGCTGGCAAATTGCACAACGGAGATCCAGACACGGCACCGCCGACTCGCGAGAGTGGGGCCGTGTAAGTTAGTCGCCTCGCCCGGAAAGGACAGACAGGAATGTCTGTCCTACTGGCTCGCCTGGAAGAACTTGCACCACCGCTCCAAGCCCATCAACCCCCAAGTGTGGGTGACTCGGGACCATCCATCTCTTCGCGATGGGCTGGCCATTTCAGCGTAAAGCGGGCCCCGGCGTTCGCCTGGCTTTCAATCGTGATCTCGCCGCCATGCTCACGCAGAATCTTCTGGCTGGCTGCGAGTCCGATCCCCGTTCCGGCAGAGCCCTTCGAGGATTCGAACAAGTTAAACAGCTTGGCCTGTTCAACCGGGTCGATTCCGGGCCCGTTGTCGCTGACCTGAATCGCCATCTGGTCACGACTGGCGTCGTAGCGAGTGGTGATATCGATGACCGGTGATTCGGTCTGGCGGAGAGCGTCGAGAGCGTTGATCACGATGTTGAGCGTGGCCCGATGAATCCCCTCCTGGTCATACAGGCTTTCGGGAATATCGCTCGTGAGGTGGGTGTTGATCTTCACCCCCTCTTCGTCGGCCCGTGGCTGGATCAGTTCGACGACCTCCTGCACAGTGTGGTTGAGGTTCGCCCGCTCGAGCTTCGGACGGCGTTCCTTCCCAAAGGCCAGCATGTCCATCACCAGGTTGTAGATGCGGTCCTGGTTCCGTTCGAGAATGCTCCACCCCTTGAGGATCAGGTCGTCGTTGACATCATCCAGCCCCATCTTGATCAGGTGGCTGCCACCTTTCATCCCCTGCAGGATGTTCTTGATGTGGTGGCTGAGCATCGCGATCGCCTGTCCCACGGCGGCCAGTCGTTCCGCCTGGACGAGGGCCTGCTGAAAGCGATTCGATTCGACAGCCAAAGCCGACTGACGCCCGATCGCGGTGAGCAGCTTCATGGTCTCCTCGTTGAATCGCGATCCACCCGGAAACCGCACCGAGTCGATCGACGGCGTGGTCGTATCGACGTAGATGACGCCCATCAGCTCATAGCGTCCCTGCATCGGAACACACATGGCCTCGCGAATACCCGATTGCAGAACGCTGGGTGCCTCTTCAAAGCGTCGATCATGCCGGGCATCGGTCGTCCGCACGGCCACCCCACCGCGGATGACATGTTCCACGATACTGGTCGAAAGCGGGATGCGCTCACCAGCGTCAGTCCCCGCTCGGAACGCGACAACGCGTGGTTCGATGCGGTCAGTCTTGCTGTCGGCGACCAGCATGCACCCACGGTCGGCACCCACTGCTCCGAGAGTCAGATCGAGAATCCGCTGCAGAATCTCGTCGAGCGAGCCCGAGGGGCGAACCGCTTCCTCCGAGATACGGTAGAGGAGTTGAAGATTGGCCCCCGCAGCTGTTGAACTACTGATGCGTGCGGCGGTTTCCTCAACAAAAGTTCGGCCTCCGTCGCCCGACGACTGCGAAACGATGCGTGACTGGTCGGCAGGATGCTCCGGTCCCATCAACTGGACGCGGTCGGCCGCTTTGCGATTGGAACGTGTGAAGTGACACACGAGTATCGAACGACCGATCTGGATCTGGTCGCCGTCCTTCAAAATCCGTTTGCGGGTCATCGTCCCATTGACGAAGGTGCCGTTCGAGCTGCCTTCGTCGGTGACTCGCCAACCGTCCGTATCGGTCCACCTCATGAAGGCATGCCGCCGCGATGACTCCGTATCGTGCAACTGGATGTCGTTGACGGCACCTCGGCCGATTGTGATCTCGTCCTGGGTGAATTCGTACCGCTGCCCCTGATCGGGCCCCTGAATCAAAAGAAGGGTGACAAACGGCACGGGAACCATTCCTGACGGAAGAGCGGGCTTGGCCATCAGACATGATGGCACATGCGGCAAGACGCCCCGTTAAATTCTATCGGTCTGCCGAGCGACATCACGAGCCCGCAGCTGGAACATCCTGGAAGTCGCCATTCGCGGCACCACAGGTCACATCTGTGTTCACTGATTCGAATATTCCCAGAGTGGGTTTTCCAGGCTTAGGCCGTCGTAGTTAAGCGAACTGAGGCCGTTGGGTGAGGTCGGATTCCGGTGTATCGGGATTGATTGCAACACAGGATCGGTCCGTCTACACTACGGGGCTTCCATTCTCGTCAGACTCTGGAGCAGTGATGGTTTACCGACCCCGTACCAAGGCCAAAATCGCCAAAAAGCAGAAGCGCTGCAGCAAGTGCAATGCGCTGGTCAGCTACCGTTCCCGCTGCAAGAAGTGCCACAAGGCAGTTAGCTAACCCCTTATTCACGAATGGGTTGCAATGAGCGCCGAGTCTCGACTGACTGAGTTGGGCCTGATTCTTCCTCCGGTTCCTAAACCGGGCGGAATCTATAAGCCGGTCGTTCAGGTGGGTCAGCTGATCTACGTATCGGGCCACGGTCCCATGCGTACCGACGGAACTCTGATCACCGGAAAGGTCGGCCTCGACCTGACGGAAGAACAGGGTTTCGAGGCAGCACGCGCGGTGGGACTCACCCTCCTGGCGACTGTGCGGGCTCAACTTGGATCACTCGACCGCATTCAGCGGACGATCAAAACGCTCGGCATGGTAAACGCCACTCCAGACTTCCAGCGGCATCCCGCGGTCATCAACGGGTTTAGCCAGCTGTTGAAGGACATCTTCGGCGAAGATGGTGTCGGAGCCCGCAGTGCCGTGGGTATGGGCTCGCTGCCCGGAAACATCGCGGTGGAAGTGGAAGTCATTTTCGAACTGAAACCCTGATCGCCTCATTAAACAATGACATCCATCAGACTTCGCAGTTCCATCGGGCTGCGAAGTCTTTTTATTTCTCGGGATATCTCTTCCGGGAATTTTTGGTGAATCCTGGGTATCCTGTTTTATGAACACTCCAGCTCCGTTGAGCTGAGATGCGTTGGACACTCCTGTGTGAGGATTCTGAAATGAAGCGAATTGCATCTTTGGCGTTGGCAATGGGACTGATGGTCGGTTGCGAGAAAGCACCAACGACTTCAGGTCCAGCTGTAGACCAGGCAGCAGCGAAGTCTGCCCAGGAAGCTCTGGACAAGGCTGAGGCGAAGGCCGGTGAAGCAGCTGAAGCCGCGGGCGACGCCGCAAAGGCCGCTGGGGAAGCTGCAAAGGAAGCCGGAGACGCTGCGAAGGAAGCCGTCGGAGACGCTGCCAAAGCTGCTGGCGACGCTGCCGCAGATGCTGCTAACGCAGCTGGTGATGCCGCCAAGGCTGCTGGTGAGGCTGTCAAGGACGCCGCCAAGCCAAACCCGTAATCGATTTTCGATCACGTGAAATGAAAAACGCGGTGGTGGGACCCTGAACCCGCCACCGCGTTTTGTTTTCATTGGACGCCGGAGCCTCTGCTGGTCACCCGGTTCCGATTTACACCTGCCAGTTTCGGATATCGAAATCGTCAGCGGGCACGGTCAGTTCGATCATCCCTTCTGAGGGAATGCGATCCAGGCTATTACGAGCTTCGAAAAGCTCCACATAGAAATGGACCCCCTGACCGGCAGTCAGCCCCAGATCGACCAACGGGATCGAGACCACAGCCACGTCTTCGACTGCCGCCGCGGCGACCGATTTTTCAGGCGTTCCGCCACGAAACAGCGTCAGTTCGAGTGTTCCCGCGTCGCACAATTTCACACGAACTTCGTGCCCATCGGGTTCCAGGAAGCGAATCCTGAGTTCCTGACCTGGCTGGAGGTCGTCCCTGGCCCGGCATGCGGTGTCGCAGCGAATGAGCAGCGACTTCTTATTGAAGCCAAAGTGCAGGTTGCGGATGACGCCCTGAGTCACGCGAGCCATCGTACCGCGTTCCGAGCCGGCGACGAAATGACCAGCGCTCATCCACTCGAAATACCTCCGCCGGCCATCGGGTTTGACCTCGAGCAGGTGGCGGGGCTGGGTGTGGACGCTCTCCTTGTGGATCTGGCAAATCGGACGCAACAGCACGTTCGGCGGCGACTCACCCAGCAATCGGAAGACGTTCTGCAGGTGTCTCCGGAAGAGCTGATCGAACAGGTCATCCTGGCCCGACGAACGGTCGTCGCCATACCACCAGAACCAGTCGCTCCCCTCGGCGATGTCGAGTTCGCGCCACGCCTTGTTGAGAGTGGCCTGATCGAACTTTCCGCTGGCCACCTGCTGCTTGAGAAACTCCCGCGTGAGATGCAGGATGTCCCACCCCTGGCGGTCTTCCGCATGGCCGATCCAGATGTAGAAGTCGGAGTTAATCCAGCTTCCCGCATGCAGCTTGTGCAGGCGTTCGGGAGCGGGCGCAGCCTCCAGGTGATCACAGATCCGCATCGGACGCACATCGGAATGTCGCACCGCTTCACGATACAACGTCCGCAGGAACACCACGCCGCCATCGCGATAATGCTCCCAGCAGTTCTCCCCGTCGAGAACCACCGGCACGATGACCGGTTGATCGGGATTGTCACGGCGGATGACGCGTCCCACCTCCGCACTGGAGTTGAGCAGTGTATGCGCTGCTGACACCGGGTCCTGCCGCTGGGCCTCGAATCCGATGAAATCGCTCAGCCCCAGATCGCGGAAGATCAGCTGCAGCGATTGCCCCTGATGCTCCCAGCGCCACGGGCGGTACAGCAGATCGGGCCGGTTGATCCGCTTATGGCCGTCACGATGGATTGCTCCATCGAGAGACCGCGAGAGAATTCCCTCGTCAGTCGCGATCCATTGAATGCCCGCTTCGATGATGGCGGGAAGGATATCGGCCGAGACCGATCCCTCCGAGGGCCACATGCCGCGTGGCTTGCGTCCAAAGAGCTTATCATGCAGCTCCACAGCTGTGCGGATGTGACGGACCGCATCCTCCGCATAGCTCTCCAACGAATTTGGCAGCTGACAATTGGGCATCGCCTGCCGGGCGGAGCGTTTGTCCCACAATAGGGGCAGGATCGGGTGGTAGAAAGGCGTCGTGGTCAGCTCGACCTGGCCGCAGTCCTGGAGCTCCTTGTGCAGTGGAATCACCTGGGCCACGATGTCCCGTTGCTTTGCCAGCAGCCACTGCTTGTCGGCTTCCGTGTAGTCACGGGCCTTCTCGCGGAACTCCTTAAGCTCGGCGTCCTGCTCGAACAGCAGCTCGTGAAACCACGACAGATTGTGCCACACCTGCAGATCGCGCATGTCTTGCGAGGTCAGCCGCGTGATGGCTGCATCAGCCGCCGATGGCTGTGTGAAACGCTTGCGATGGAGTTCCAGATATCGGGGAAACGGGCGAATCATTGATTCGAGATTCGCCGCGAAGAAGTTGTCGACCAGATACCGGGCATCGTGCAACGACAACCCGTCGGCTGGCATCCGCGACACATCAAGATGACGGTCACTGCCTCCTGCCGCATAACGCTGGATCTGAACGAGCAGACTCGGTACCAGATTGATGGAGCAGCGGAACTCGGGAACCTCCTTGATATGGAGGGCCATCCCGATGTAGTCCTTGGTCGAATGAAACCGCACCCACGGCATCAGCGTTTCACCCGCGACGTCGTCGGGGTAGTACGGTTGGTGCTGATGCCAGAGAATCGCCAGAGAGACAGGGGGCATGACCGATTCCTCTAATGACATGAGCGCGAACGCAGTGTAGCAGTTGCCACTCACCGGCGTCCGCGCGAAGTCCCCGAGAAAATGGGAATCCGTGTCCCCAAGAGGTTACTGATCGGTTTTATCGGAACTCGAACCGCTCTCCCGATCAGTCGGCCAGAGCCCGCAGCTGGTCGACGAGATCGGGGTGCTGCCCCGCCACGTTGAGCAAGTCCCACGCATCTTCCGGCTTGAGAGTCAGCCACTCCACCTGCTCGGTGTCGTGTGTCGACTGATCGGAAGAGGCCCGGACAAGCTGAGCGTCCGAGGTCCGAATCAGTGTTTCACCGACTTGGCTAGTCACCTGCACGCTGGCCCGCCCGGGATGA
>QWOR01000182.1 GCA_003669575.1 Planctomycetota bacterium
CGGTTCGCATCTTAGCGGACCCGGGCACCGGCATCAGCAGTACGCGGGATCGAACTCGAAATTCGGCCCCTGACTCGGCGAGCCCCAATCCAGCGCCGCGACCAGCACAGACAGGTCACGCATTCCTGGCTGTGAAAACCAACTTCTGCCAGTGCGATTTCCCTACCGAATTCTGGCCAGAGCCTGCAGCACAAAGGAAGTTCCGTACGTCTGGTGGTAGTCATAGAACGGAAAGTCCCACCATGAGCCGTCTTTCTCCTGCCGCACCAGTAACGTACGGGCCAGATGGGCTTTATACAGAGGGCGTTGCGGCTCGGGCAGCTGCTCGATGCATCGCGCTGCGTAGTAGTGTCCGAAGTAGTAAAAGTACCCAGCCACCTGAAACCAGGCCTCGTGCGGGACCGGTCGCTTGCGGGCAATGTCGAGCCAGCCGTTCCGGGTGAACAGCCGGTCGAGCCAGTCGGTCAGTACCTGATCGGTGATCGTCGTGTCGCCCCACAGTCGCAATGCGAGATTGCACGCTTGAGATCGCCCCAGGCTGCCACCCGGACGATTGATTCCGACCCGGGGATGCCATTTGAGATACTCGCCGTACAGGTAGCTGTGATCAGGCAGGCGTTGCCGCTGAGTCGCATCAATGGCCCGCTGGACCAGTCTGGCAGGAGGTTGGAAGCCAGCCAGCTTCGCCTCATAGAAGGCGACCAGTACAGCTGCGTTGACGAAGCTGATGGAGTCACTCGACGGCTGTTTTGCCTCGGCCCTCATGTCGTAGTAGCCCCACCCCCCGTCGACGGACTCATAGCGGGTCAGCAGGGCGAACTGTTGTTCCAGCAGCGACGTGATCTTCTCACGGCGAACCCCATCCTCGGGCGATCGTTTGAGTAATCGCACCAGAGCCTGGATCGAGTAGCAGTGGGTCCAGATGTTGTAGAGGGCGTCGCCATTGGCCCTGCGTACCCTCGGCAAGTGATCGAACAGATATGCCTCACCGCGATAGATCGACTGCGCGACATCGGTTCGCTCGCCGCCAGTTTCGATCAACGCCGACAGACTCATGGCTGTAACAGCGACCTTGAAGGCATCGTGCGAGCCTGGCGCCGGGGCGTAAATATTCAGATCCTTGGTCAGAGTGGCTGTGCCCCAGGATCCGTTCGCCCGCTGTTCGAGTAGCAGGAAATCAATACCCCGTCGGATCGCGTCATCGATCTCTGCCGCGGGGACGGCCGGGATTTCCTGAGGCCGTGGAATCTGGATTGCGACGTCTTCCGTGGTTGGCGAGTCCTCTGCCGAGCTGGAGCGTGGCCAGAGGGCGGCAGAGCAGAGTGCCAGCCAGGCGCGCCGGGTCCAGGTTTCGTTCGACATGTCCGTTCCTTCGGCAGTCATCGAGGCGGAGAGCACGCCTCACTGGCGGTTCTCTCAGATCGTCGAAAACTTGTCGAGGGGAGTTCGCGAACATGACCATTGCCGCTCTCCATCGTCGCCTTTCTCGGCGACAAGAAGCGACCGTTATGACAGTGCCAGAAATGGAGGGGAGAATTCCACTCGCCCCTGGATACCTTGCAAGGCACCGGGCCGCAGCTCCAATCCCATCCATGCGTCGTCACCACCGAATCGGGATTCGATCGGCCGGGCCAGCTCTGGCGAGAACCCGAATCTGGGATAAAACTCCGGATGCCCCAGCACCAGGACAATCTGATGACCAAGATCTCGGCAGCGTATCAGGCCTTGCTCGACCAGTTGGCTGCCAATGCCGCTATTCTGGTACTCCGGCAGCACCCCCATGGGAGCCAGCAGCAGAGCGTTGAGAGTTGTGGTTCCCGTGATAATCCCGATCGCACTGAACAGCAGGTGGCCGACCACCAGACCGTCTCGTTCGGCGACCAGTGAGACTTCCACATACCCCAGGTCACGGAGAGCTTCGACCAGATTGGCCTCGGCCTCTCCACAGAATGCATCACGGTTCACGCGGCGTATCGCGTCTCGATCTTCGGTCACTTCTGGACGAATGAAGAGAGCCATCTCAGATTCCGGTCGACATTCGTATCGCGGTTACTTCACTGCAGTCTTCGGCTCGCAGTACTTCAAGGCCATCAGGGCATACGAGGTCGCCAGATTCGGGTCACCTTCCATCCAGCGGTCGTTCTTGTTCAGCCAGCTGCCGTTCGCGGCCTGGGTCTGAAAGAGGTGCTCGGCCAGTTCCTTTCGCCAGTCGTGCTTCGTTCCGTCTGCAGCCTCGAACTGATCAACCTTCATCGCTGAGAGGGCTTTGGCAAATGTCTGGTGGTAATAGTAAACCCCCTGTTGCCCGAGACCCGGATTTTCCGTCACGGTGTAGTTTTTGCGGATCCAGCTGGTAGCTGCTTTCACACGCGGGTCATCTTCTTTCAGGCCCGCGTAGATCATGCTCTTCAGACCGGCGTAAGTCATGCTGGCATAAGACCGCAGTCCTCCCTCAGCAGTGTTGCCAGCCTGCGAGTTTCCGCCGCCAGCTGGGGTGTAGTAGAAACCACCGTCATTGACTTTGCTGGCAAACTCGGTGGTGTTGTTCTCTGATTCGAGGTTCTGGCATCGGGAGATGAACACCAGAGCCCGCTGCATGGCCTCGTCCTCGGGAGCCACACCAGAACTCTTAAGGGCTTCCAGGAAGAATGCGGTGTTCGACAGATCGGGCCGCTTGCTGCGTCCGTATCCCTGCCCTCCATAGGCGGGCTGCGATGGGTCGGCTCCCTCGGCTTCGTCCCACTGAATTCCACGCAGGAACTCGACAGCCTTTTTCAACAGAGCGTCGTACTGTCCGTTGGTGTTGGCGGCGCGGAAGGCCAGCAGTGTGATACTGGTCTCATAGTTCTTGTGTCCCGTCTCCGGGTGATAGATCCCCCCATCGGGTTGCACATAAGCGGTGAGGTGCTTGAGCGCCTTCGTCACGGCGGGGTGATCTGGTTTCACGCCGCCTTCCAGCAGGGCGAATGTGACCAGTCCGGTAATCCCCGGCTGCTTCTCCGAAGTCCAGCTGCCGTCTGACTGCTGCGAAGCGATCAGGAATTCAGTGGCTTTGGCACGTGCGCTGGCGAGAGACTCGGCGGAGGGGCCGACCGTTTCCTCGGCCCGGCCCGGCATGGCCAGACCACTCACGACCATCAAACCCAGTATCAAGCTGTGCCAGAAACGGTTGATCACGATGCGTGCCTCATTGCGAAACAGAGAGACCGCCCCAGTTCGCGAGGCAGTTTCGTGGACTCAGTTCATCTTGTCAGGCGAACCTGCCCGAGTCGAGCCGAAGAGGAGTACGGTTGTTATCACCAGTTGTCCACCGGAACTCAGTGAGAGTTGCAAACCTGATGCCAGTTGAAAGGCAACCGCGTGCTTTCCCGGCGTGGGGGCAGCGGTGCCAATCCCGGCTGGCCGGATCCTCATCTACACCATACCACGAAACGGGGAGCGTAAGACTATGGGATGCCGCCGAGTCTGCGTTGTGGCGTCGGTTCCATCGTCCGTGGCGGAATTTCCATCAACTCGACTGACTACAGCCCGTTGACGATATTCGGCATCCGTTCACCGCGAAGGGCCATGGCTGCCTGCAGGGCCACCGTCTCCCGCAGCTTGTGGACCGCTGGTCCGCTCACCGAGGCGACATGCGACGCCACGATGACGTTGCTCATGCTGAGGATCGGATGCCCGGTTGGAATTGGCTCGGGATTGAACACGTCGAGAGCAGCTCCGCCGAGGTGGCCGCTCTGCAAGGCAGAGGTCAACGCGTTTGGGTCAACAATGTCACCGCGAGCGACGTTGACCAGCAACGCCCCTTTTCGCATCTGTTTGAACTGGTCGCTACCGATCAGACCACGAGTCTTGGCGTTCGACGGGCAATGCAGTGTCAGGATGTCTGACTTTGCCAGCACGGTGGCCAGGTCAGCGGCAGTGGCTCCCGCAGCTTCGATGTCCTTGGCTGCGACCACTGGGTCGAACACGATCACCTTGGCCTTGAAAGCCCGCAGACGTGCGACGACTTCGCGACCAATGCGGCCAAACCCGACGACACCCACGACTCGATCTCGCAACGGGCACATCTCATCGAATGGCGTTGCCAAGCCCCATTTGCCCGCTCGCAATGAAACACAGTTGGAGACCACCTGTCGGGTCAGGCCCAGCATGAAGGCCAGCGTGTGGTCAGCCACTTCATCGATGCAGTAGTCGGGCACGTTTGCGACGGGAATTCCTTTGGCTTTGGCTGCATCGAGGTCGATGTTGTCGACGCCGATACCGTACCGCACGATGGCCTTGGCCTTGCTCATCGCGCCGATCACCTCCGCAGTCAAGGAGGCGAACTGCGTAATCACGACATCGGCATCGACCACCACCGGGAGCAGCTGCTCTCGTGTCCGGTATTGGCCGGAGACAAACTCAGCGCCGGTGGGACGCAGAATTGCTTCCTCCACTTCAAGATTCGGGAAGGTGAAATCAGTGACGAGAGCTTTCATGAGCGGCTTCCGGGAGTGAGTCAACGGCCAGGGGTTGGTAGAATGAAATGTATCCTACCTCCCTCGCAGCTCTGTTGACCAGAACGCCGCGACTACCGCCCCGCCACTGGAAACGGTTGGCCTGTCGGGATGGTCCGGACCCGCCGCGAGACCGTCCAGGAAGTCGTACACACCATGATGTTCCCCGTTGTTACCCACACGCTCTCCGCCATGGCGTCCACAGCTTCGTCGGTAATTCGCCGACGGAGTGGTCTCGCGCTGCTGGGAATGGCGATTGCCTGCGCACTGCCTTTGGTCGGCAATCAAGTACGAGGGGATGACGGTGCGGCCGCCTCATCCCCCGAGGGACTGAAATATTACGAGGAGCAGGTCCGCCCGCTGCTGTCCGAGCACTGCGGCAAGTGCCACCTCGACGGGAAGGCCAAGGGAGGTTTGAGCCTCACCGGTCGGAAGGCTCTGCTCATAGGAGGTGAATCGGGTCCCGCTGTCGAGTTGAAGGACCCGAAAGAAAGTTCACTCCTTAAGGCTGTGAATTATGACGGGGTGGAGATGCCCCCGTCGGGCAAACTTCCTCCTGAAGCCATTGCGATACTGACCAAGTGGGTCGAAATGGGCGTGCCGATGCCGGAAGGCGAGGCCCCTCCGGCTCCCACGCACGGGGTTCCGCAAGTCAATGAGGCCACGAAGAGCCACTGGTCGTTTCGCCCACTGCAAAAGCCCACTGTGCCACAAGTCTCTGATCCATCGTGGATCGCAAACCCGATCGACTCCTTTGTGCTGCACCAGCTGGAGTCGAAGGGCCTGAAGCCCAATGCCCCCGCAGTGCCCGGAGAACTCTATCGCCGTGTCCATTACGACATCGTCGGATTACCGCCATCGGTCACAGAGGTGGCTGAGTTCGAGTCTGCTCCGACCGACGAGGCCTATACGGAGTTTGTCGATTCGTTACTCGAATCACCCCAGCACGGCGAGCACTGGGCCCGTTACTGGCTCGATCTGGTTCGATACGCCGAGACCAACAGCTACGAACGCGACGATCCCAAACCCTTTGTCTGGCGATACCGTGACTATGTGATTCGCTCGATCAATGAGAACAAGCCTTTCGACCGGTTCCTGATGGAACAGCTGGCGGGAGATGAGCTCGATCAGGTCACTCCCGATTCGTTGATCGCAACCGGGTATTATCGCCTGGGGTTGTGGGACGATGAACCGGTCGACCGGGAGATGGCATACTTCGATGGCCTGGACGACATCGTGGGCACGACAGCCCAGGCGTTTCTCGGACTCACAATGAATTGTGCCCGGTGCCACGATCATAAACTCGACCCGATTCCTCACGCCGACTATTACCGCTTTCTAGCGTTCTTCCGGAATGTGAAACACTTCGGCGAGCGCTCGAAGGAGTCCGTCGAGAAATACTCCGTCCGTGACATCTCTCCGCCGGAACAACTGGCCGCTCATGCGAAGGAGTTGGAGGCTCATCGACAGCAAGTCGCCGCTCAGGAGAAGGTGATCGCGGCCTTTGAAGAGAAGATGATCCCGCACCTCAAGGGAGGTGAAATCGACGACTTTAAGCAGCAGGGCGTTCGCGAAGACGTGCTGCGAAAGCATATCGGCGAGTTCCTGACGCAGGTCGACCTCGACACCTACTCCCGCCAGCGCAAGGAGCTCAGACAGCTGCGCGACAATCCCCCACGCAGTCAGGGGCTCGCCTTGGTCGTCAAAGAGAATGGGAAAGACTCGCCTCCGACGCATGTGCTGACTCGCGGCAATGCCCATGCTCCGGGCGATCTCGTCGAGCCGGGGTTCCCGAGCGTGCTGACCGACACCGTTCCAGTGGTCCACGTCCCGGCGAACAGTGAGTCGACGGGGCGTCGACGGGCTCTGGCCGAGTGGATGATCAGCCCCGATAACCCGCTGACCGCACGTGTGATCACCAATCGAATCTGGCAGTGGCACTTCGGACGGGGCATCGTGAAGTCGACGAACAACTTCGGCCTGCAGGGTGATTTGCCCACACACACCGAACTGCTCGACTGGCTGGCCTCTGAGCTGGTCGAGAACAAGTGGGACCTGCGGCACCTGCACCGGCTCATCCTGCACTCGAACACCTATCGGATGTCATCGCGCGGTCGGCCCGAGGCTTTGGCTGCCGACCCCCAGAACGATCAGCTGTGGCGATTCGATATGCGGCGGTTGCGAGCCGAGGAGATTCGCGACACGATCCTCGCGGTCAACGGGACGCTCAATCCGAAGATGTTCGGCCCGAGCGTCTATCCCAGAATTGAACAGGAAGTTCTTGCCGGGCAGTCAATCCCCGGATATGGCTGGGATCAGAATTCGCCTGAGGGGCAGACCCGACGCAGCGTCTACGTCCACATCAAACGGTCGTTGACGGTGCCGCTGCTGGCTGCGTTTGATGTCGCGGACTCCGACTCAGTCTGTCCGGTCCGGTTTGCGACGACACAGCCGACCCAGGCGCTGACCATGCTCAACAGCGTCTTCATGAACGATGCAGCTGAGACATGTGCGAAGCAGATTCGTACCGAAGCCGGGACCGATCCCGCAAAGTGCGTGACAGTCATGCTGAAACGAACTCTGCAGCGTGAGCCGACCGCAAAGGAGATCGCTCGCGGCGTCGAGTTGATCGCTGACCTGCAGGCAAAACATCAGCTGTCGGCCGATGAGGCATTGAAGTATTACTGTTTGATGGCACTGAACCTGAGTGAGTTTGTGTATCTCGACTGAGGTCGGGGAATCGTTTCACCATTACTCAACAAACAGGAACTCGTTGCTGTTCATGACGAGTCGGCAAGCATTGGCAAGGCCATACTGGGCGGCATATGCAGCGAGCTTGTTGCGTTCATTCTCGGAGGGAAGCCGCTGTAAGGCGAGGCGGTAGAGGGCGTCGATGGGTTGTGAGGCCAGCTGGGGTTCACTGGTAATCCGAGTGGCGAGATGCTCGCATTGGCGGATGACGAATGGGTTATTGAGCAGGGCAAGTGCCTGCAGCGATGTCACTGACTCGCTACGGACCGGTACCAGTTGATCACCAGCCGGACAGTCGAGCGTATCCATGAACGGATCGGGCATCGTGCGAAACAGGAAGCGATAGATCGACCGCCGCGAGTTAGCTGGGTCATCAAGCCGGAACGACTTGTAGTCGAGCGTTGGAGTGACGCTGATTCCGGGCGTCATGACAAACTGCTTCACCGATGGTCCGCCCATCGTGAGGTCGAGTCGGCCATTGATGGACAGCAGCGAGTCCTTCACCATCTCCGCGTCGAGGCGGTGTCGCTGCCCGCGCCATAACAACCGATTCCCCGCATCGACCGCAGCTGCGCGTGGTTCATGATGAGCCGACTGACGGTATGTGGTGCTGCAGAGCATCGTCCGGTGCAGCTGTTTGAGCGAGCCACCCGCATCGCGGAAATCCGCAGCCAGCCAGTCGAGCAACTCCGGGTGCGAGGGCAGGCTGCCCATACGACCGAAGTCACTGGGCGTGTCGACAAGTCCCACGCCGAAGTGATGCATCCAGACCCGATTGACGATCGACCTCCAAGTCAGCGGATTCTTCGGGTCGGAGATCCATTTGGCGAGAGCGGCCCGGCGGGGAGCCTCCTGGTCGATGGCCTCCAGAACAAATCGCGATGGAAGATCATGGACGCACGACAGCGAGCCCGGAGACGCATCGGCCACCGGCTGGGTGATTTCTCCACGTCGCAGTACTTTAACTTCGCGGGGCTTGCCGAACGGGACATGCCCATCTTTCGCCACGAAGTCGCAGGTTCCCGCATAGACACGCGACGGTTCTGGTAAAGCGGCTAACTCGCGGCTGGTCAGATCCTTCCAGAAGTAGAATTCGAGGTCATCGATCTCCGCGGGCGTGAGGTCGTTCGCGGACTTGGAGGCGATCCTCGCCATGGCCCCAGGGACCGCCCGACTCGCCGATGCTTGCTGAGTCACTGACAGACGGAACCGCCCGATCGTATGTTTTCGGCCATGCAGTTGATCGAGTGTGATGCGGACCTGCGACTCATCGTTCGCTATGACGGGCGCCTTGAATTCAAAGATTGCGATATGGGGCTTTCCCTCCTCCGGGTGAATGCCCCACGCAGTTGCAGCGTCGGCATCAATGGCTTTTGAGATTCCCCAATCGGTCTGATCGAAGTCCGCAGTCGCTTGTCC
>QWOR01000018.1 GCA_003669575.1 Planctomycetota bacterium
GCGCAGTGTGTTTTGAAGCCTCGAAGAGGCGGCCGACAAGAATGTCTGTCCATGCTCAGCGATTACGGCTCAGTAGGAGCTTCGCTCTCACTCGTGGGCTCTCAGCGGACTCCGGCGGACCAGACGAATGCCGCGGTATAGGCCAGCATGCTCCAGCCTTCGTAGACATGTTGCCAGGCTCGCCAGAACGGGCCTGCCAGCGGACGACTTGTCAGCTCACTTGAATTGGATTCCGACCCCATCCTCCAGCCGATCGCTGTCAAACAGCCAAACGCTGTCGTGATGAGTACCGGGCTGGCCGGGAGACCTCCCAGCCGAAAATGGGCCAGAGTGATCACCAGCAGGTTATTCAAAAAGTGCAGCAGAATCGCCGCCCACAAGCTGCGGGTTTGCAGGTACACCCAGTGCAGGAAAATACCAAGCGGCAGAGTCGCAATGGCATGTGCAGGCGACAGATGCGCGAGCGCAAACAGGACCGCCGTAGCTGCGATCCCACCCGATCGGCCCCAGCGCTGAACGAGTCCCTGGCCAATGAGTCCGCGGAATACCAGCTCTTCACCCACAGCGGGGCCCAGAGCCACGGCCACGACGAGGATCGGATACGACACCTGAAACGATAGTGATTGCACGACCTGATTCGTATCGGAACTCCCCGGGCCCAGCCACGCAAGACACACCCGATAGAGCTCGTCCGAAAGTATTGCCAGCGGCACTACCGAGCCGAGAACCAGCAGCGTCTGTCGCCGGTTCGGAAGCTCCATCCGGAGCTGGGATCTCCAGTTCCGCCCCAGCCGCCATGTCACGAGCGGGATGAGCATTAGCGCGGCCCCGAGAGTCGAGACGCCGAACACGAGAAAGCTGCGGTCGATCTCCAGATCCAGAAACAGCTGCAGCAGCGATTCAGTGGATAGGCTCTTCGGCCCCAATGCCAGCAGAGCAATTACCCCGAGGGTCATGCACACCGCGACCAGCTGTGAGAGCGAATACGCACCGGTCCACAGCAACGATTCCCAGCCTCCGACCGGTCGGGGAACTGCAGGTTCGATGGCGACCTGTGGAGTGGACTCCGACATGGCGACTCCTGAAGTGGTGTCTGGCCCATCGCATTCAAAATAAACCACGGCTCATAATCGCCAGCGGTCCTCACTCCACTGTATGATTCCCGCCACAGGAACGTCAATCTGCGATGGCGCGGGCAGGCCAGTCCTACTGTCGTGACGTTTCCTGGATGAGCCACGATTGCCTTTGGATCAGGTCGTTATGCCTACACCCACGGAACCCTCCGACCTGCTTTACTGTTTTGGTTGTAATGAGCGTTTCCCGGCGATTGACGAGCGGCGTCTATGCCCGCGTTGTGGACTGGCTGCTGAGCCGGACAATATCGATCCCACCGGGCCGACCTTTCTCTGGAAAAGTGCAGACTCGTGGGCGAGTCGACAGCCGCGATCCAAGTCGAAAGTCCAGCTTGATCTGGCGGGGCTGATCGGGCAACAGCTCGGCGATTACAAGGTCCAGTCACTTCTTGGCCGCGGAGGGATGGGGTATGTCTTTCTGGCCCGGCATGCCCATCTGGATCGCGATTCGGCCCTGAAGATCCTGGCCCCCGAACTGGTGGCCCGAGATCCCGACTACCTCGACCGCTTCCTGCATGAGGGGCAGGCGATGGCGGCGATGCAGCACCCGAACATCGTCTCGGTCTACAACATCGAGCGAATCGGCGATTACCACTGCCTCGATATGGAGTATGTGTCGGGCCGGTCGCTGCAGCACCTGATCAGTGATCGCCGACTGCCGACCGAACGCATTCTGTTTCTTGGGGCGGAAATCGCCCGTGGGCTTTCGGAAGCCCACAGCGAAGGGATTCTGCATCGCGATTTGAAACCAGACAACGTGCTGATGACGCTCAGTGGCGTGCCGAAGATCGGTGACTTCGGTCTGGCAAAACGGTTAAACGCCGATTCGCAGCAGCAGATGCTCCCCGCCGGAACACCGCATTACATGGCTCCTGAACTGTTTCAGGGAGAGCAACCCAGCCCGGCGACCGACATCTACGCCCTGGGGGTCTGTATGTTCCAAATGCTGGCCGGGAGAGTTCCATTTGCCGAGGCTGGCATGCAGGCCCTGATCTCAGCTGTTACTTCGCATTCGATTCCGAACCTGCGGGCACTCCGCCCCGATATTCCGCTGGAGATGGCGGAGGTCGTGTGGCAGATGCTCGAGAAGAGCCCGAAAAACCGCCCGCAAAACGGCATTGAAGCTGCTGCGATGCTCGACGCGATTATTGGGGGGCTGCCCGACCTGCAAACCCTCATCGACGAGGCGTTCGACTTCGAACCGCATGTTCTCTGGAAGCCGATCGGGTCGGCATTCGAGCTGAACGTCCTGCTGCCACATGGCCGCCAGCAGACGGTCTGGATCGAATCGAACGGAACCTCGGCCCGGGAAAAAGTCCTCAAGATCTACTCGCACTGCTGTCCTGCCGTGAAGCAGTACTATGAGAAAGCTTTGCGGCTGAACGATGTCATCACGCACGGTGCCTTGATGCTGCAGGATATCGATGGCGTGCCGTGGTTTGTGATCCAGAACTGCTATCCCCGGTTTACGGTCGATGCCGAGGAAGTCCGCCGCAGCGTCCTCGAAATCGCCTTTCACGCCGATGCAATCGAGAAAGAGCTCACCGGCCAGGACCGCAACTGACAGGCCGTCCTCCGTTCTTAGCAACTTTCCATTCTTAATCCCTGTTATCCTCTGAATCTGTGGATCAATCTTTCCGTGATTGCGGTGCAAAAATCCTCACTTGATTTGGACGGGGATCAGAAGAATTGGTCCACAGATTTCGCAGATTGACAGGGATTCAGCAGAGATAGCAGAGCCGGAGGATTCCTGTGGGTCGAGGTCTGGGCTCTGTTTCGAGGTCATTGATGAGCCGGAGGGGACCACGAAAAGCACGAAATGCAGGAAATAAGGAGTGGCTAACATCGAGTCAGGGATCGAGAGGTACTGAATCTGGATCACAGAGGTTGGTTGATGCGGCGAGGAGTTTCGATTCCCTCGGAATCGATCGAAGGGACATTGTTAACGGCGAACCTTCGCGACGGTTTCGTTCTCCGGAGGACTTGGTCAGAATCTCTGGCGGGAAAGCTGCCCCAAGGCTGGCGGTCCCGGATGAAAGACCACTCGACACATCACCGACGGAACCCGCATGTCACTGTTTCGGCCCGATATTGACCGCATGGCTGGCTACATTCCCGGCGAACAGCCGCAGGATTCCGGCTGGGTCAAACTCAATACGAACGAAAATCCTTACCCTCCCTCGCCCCGCGTCGCCGATGCCGTGGCCGCAGCGGCAAAGCGGTTGCACGTCTACCCTGACCCGCTGGGGACTTCGTTCCGCAAGGCAGCTGCCGATCTGTACGGGCTCGATCCCGACTGGATTCTGCCGGGAAACGGGAGTGATGAGGTCCTCACGATTCTGGTCCGGACGTTCGTCGATGCCGGTCAGCTGATCGCGTACCCCTACCCCAGCTACATTCTGTACGAAACGCTGGCCGAACTGCAGGGAGCCAGCCATCAACGGATTCCGCTCCGTCCGGACTGGAGCTGGAATCTGGAGGCGGCTGCCCCGGTCATTCGCCGCTCGAAGATGGTGTTCACGCCCAACCCGAACTCCCCGTCGGGGAATCGCTGGTCGGACGACACGATTTCCCGGCTGGTTCCGCCGCAGGGAGTTTTGATCCTGGATGAGGCGTACGGAGACTTCGCCGACACGCCCCATCGGATGGAGTTGCTCAAATCCCCGATCGGCAAGCAGCTGATCGTGACCCGGACCTTCAGCAAGAGCTACAGCCTGGCTGGCCTGCGGTTCGGCTTCGCGGTCGCTCACCCGGACCTGATCGCCGGCATGCGGAAGGTCAAAGACAGCTACAACTGCGACGCACTCTCGCTGGCTGCTGCGGAAGCGGCACTCCTCGATCAGGACTGGATGCTGGCCAATCGGGTCAGGATCATCGACACTCGGACCCGGCTGGCGGTTGCCTTGCGGTCACTCGGTTTCCACTGTGTCGACAGCCAGGCGAACTTCGTCTGGGCCACGCACCCGACCAGCCGTCATCAGGCGATTTACGAACAGCTCAAGGCCCGCAAAATCCTGATTCGCTTCATGAAGTTCCCGGGCCTCAGCTCGACCGGGGAGTCGGGAGCCGACAAAGTGTGGGACGGACTGCGGATTACGGTCGGAACTGATCCGCAGGTTGACGCATTCCTGGCTGCGATTACCGAAATCGTGGCCAGCCTGTGACAAATGAGATAGAGAGTTCCTGCGGGAACAGAACAGACATGTCCGTCTGTTCTAGACAACATCAGTTGAAACACACACTCACGACGAGAACCGCCGATGCCTCCACGGACCGCTTCGATTCAGCGCAAGACAGCTGAGACCGACATTTCGCTCTCGATCAACCTCGATGGTTCGGGAAAGGCTGATATCCAGACAGGAGTCGGGTTCTTCGACCACATGCTGACGCTGCTGGCCAAGCACGGTCTGTTCGATCTGACCGTGAAGGCAGTTGGTGATCTGCATGTCGACCACCACCACACGGTCGAGGATACTGGAATCTGCCTCGGTCGCGCGATTCTGCAAGCTGTGGGCGATAAGGTCGGGATTTCCCGGTACGGCTGTTTCACGCTGCCGATGGAGGACACGCTGATCACGTCGGCCCTCGATCTGAGCGGTCGGTTCTGGTTCATCGACAAATTCGAGTTTCCGACCGAAAAGATCGGTGAGTTCGACACCCAGCTGGTCGAAGTCTTCTGGCAGGCGGTGGCAGCCAACGCCCTAATGAACCTGCACGTCGTCCTCCACCACGGGCGGAACAGCCACCACATCTCCGAGGCGATTTTCAAGGGAACTGCCCGAGCCCTGCGAATGGCGGTCACCGTTGACCCACGGCAGACCGGAGTCCCGTCGTCGAAAGGGACGCTGAGCGAGTGAGTTAGGCTCCTTTTGTGCCCTCCTGGCTGTTTCGCAGGCGCCGGGCACGGAAGGAATCTCCTCCCACTCTCACACCGCCCGGAGAAATTCGGATCGCTGACTCTGTTGAACCCGTTTATCGATTTCTGTACCATTCGGGACTTCCCCACCCGGCGGGCGATGACGCTCGCCGTTGAGAAGATGATCAATTGAGGTGCAAGTCGTGTCCACGAAAACGTTTATGGCGAAGAAGGAATTGGTCAAGCCCGAGTGGTTTGTGATCGATGCCGAGGGAGAGATCGTCGGTCATCTCGCCACCAAGATCGCCACTATTCTCATGGGAAAGCACAAACCCGAGTTCACCCCGCATGTGGTGACCGGTGATTGTGTCATCATCCTGAACGTCGGTAAGGTTCGCTTCAGCGGCAAGGTAACTGCCAGCGAAGAGCTGCCCTACCTGACCAAGAAGATGAGCCAGAAAGAATACGACTACTACACGGGCTTCCCCAGCGGTCGTCGTATTGTGACTGCCGAGCAGATGATCAAGCGGAATCCAGGCTACGTGCTGCGAGAAGCTGTGCGTCGCATGCTCCCGAAGAACAAGCTGGCTTCGATCATGCTGAAGAATCTGAGACTCTTCACCGGATCAACGCACACGCACCAGGCTCAGCAACCTCAAGAACTCCCAGCCTGGCTCAAGGGCTAATTGCTGGATCGATTTCGGGTGTGACGGTAAACACCCGGCCAAGACTCACAAATACTGTTCGGAACGTGGTTTATGTCGACTGACGCACCGCAGAATGAAATGCCAGAACTGACCATCGGATCGACCGCAGAAGTTGCGGTGGAGACCGTAGACGTTGTCGAACGAGTCGCTCCCGCGATCCGCGGTAAGGTCGATCGCTTTGGCGTTTGCTGGGGAACTGGCCGTCGTAAGACCGCTGTTGCCCGCGTCCGCGTGAAGGACGGCAGCGGCAAGATCACCGTCAACGGACGGGAAATGACCGAGTATTTCCCCCTGATCGCCGATCAGAACGCAGTGCTGGCCGTCCTCCGGGCCACCAGCATGCTCGAAAAGGTCGAAGTCATCATCCAGGTGGAAGGTGGCGGATCGACTGGTCAGAGCGGAGCCTGCAAGCTGGGGATTGCCCGTGCACTCCAGGCCAAGAATCCTTCACTGCACCCGATTCTGACTGAGGGCAAGTACCTCACCCGTGACGATCGTAAGGTCGAACGTAAGAAGTACGGCCACAAGAAAGCACGTCGCAGCTTCCAGTTCTCGAAGCGTTAATCGCCTGTCGAGTCTGTCACTTACAAAAGCCCAGTGGAATCCACTGGGCTTTTTTGTTGGCCGCGCAGCTCTTGCGCAGTCGTCAGATCGAAGAGCATTCGCCGACTCCGTTACACATTCACCCGGTCAGGTTCACTCGGTAGACTCCAGAACTGTGGACGCCGTGGGCGGCGGCTAGCGGACGATCAATATGCATACCTGAATGGCTCCGCGGATGGACCGATTTATTATTCAAGGAGGTCGTCCGCTTCGGGGCACTGTGCAGATCAGCGGATCAAAAAATGCCGCTTTGCCGATGATGGCTGCCAGTCTGGTCGCCAGCGGGCCGTTGCAACTCAATCAGGTGCCGGATCTCGCGGATGTCCGGACCCTTGCGGCTCTCCTGCAATCGCTCGGCGTTGAGTCAGAACGCCACGCGGGCAACATCGTTTTGAACTGCGTCGATAATCACTCGTGTCGGGCCGACTACGAACTGGTGCGTCGGATGCGGGCCAGCATCTGCGTCCTGGGTCCGCTGCTTGCAAAACGCCGCAAGGCGATTGTGTCATTGCCCGGAGGCTGCAACATCGGGCATCGCCCGATCGATCTGCATCTGATGGGACTGCGAGCTTTGGGGGCCCAGATACAGATCGAGAATGGCTACGTGATTGCCTCAGCTGGTCGACTGAAAGGGGCGAAGATTTCCCTTGGTGGCGATCAGGGGAGTACTGTGACCGGGACCTGCAACGTGATGACCGCCGCTTGTCTGGCCACTGGGACCACGGTCATCGATTCCGCAGCCTGCGAACCCGAAGTGGTTGACCTCGGCAATCTCTTGATTGCGATGGGAGCCCGGATCGAAGGGCTCGGCACGTCGCAACTCGTCATTGATGGCGTCGAGGATCTCTCGGGAGCCACGCACACCGTCATTCCAGACCGCATCGAAGCTGCCACGTTGATGATCGCAGCTGCGATTACCCACGGCGAAATCACGATTGAGAATGTCCGTGCCGACCATCTGACCGCCGTGAGTGAGATCCTGGGCCAAATGGGAGTCTCAATGGCCTGGGGATCGAACGATTGCCGGATTACGCTCTCTGGCCCGTTGCAGCCTGTCGAGTGTCAGGCCGTTCCATACCCCGGATTCCCGACCGATGTTCAGGCGCAGCTGACAGCTCTCCTGTGCCTGACCTTCGGACAGAGTACGGTCACCGATAAAGTTTTTCCCAGCCGTTTCATGCATGTGTCAGAGCTCTTGCGCATGGGAGCAAACATCCGCCGTGATGGCGATAGCGCCTTCATCAGTGGGGTGACGTCACTCTCGGGAGCTCACGTAATGGCCAGCGATCTGCGGGCCAGTGCCGCGCTCGTGCTCGCGGCACTGGCGGCACGGGGAGAGACGGTCATTCATCGCATTTACCATCTCGACCGAGGTTACGAACAGCTGGAATTGAAGCTGCAGTCACTCGGAGCTTCCGTCGAACGCAGCCCCGACACCGTGGCATAGACGACTCCCGGTTGCACGCAGCCCCAAGGCAATTCATACCGATGTTGGCCTCCACTGCGTTTGCAGATATCTGAGGTTGACCACTCACCCCCATGATCGATCTACTCTAAGCTCGATTTTCTGGAACCGACCATTCTGATTCAGGCCTGATTTTGATGCGTGTGATCGTTACCGGCGGGGCCGGATTCATTGGCAGCCACATCGTGGAGCAACTGCTCGCAAGTGGTCACGAACCGCATGTGATCGACAATCTGTCGACGGGAGATCGTCGTAACGTCCCAGCCGGAGTCGTTCTGCACGAAGTTGATGTGCGAAATCTGGCGGATGTCCAGAGGGTTTTCGAGGCTGTCCGTCCTCAGGCCGTGACACACCAGGCCGCACAGATGTCGGTCAGTCTGTCGGTGCGTGAGCCCTATTTCGACGCCGAAGTGAACGTCATGGGCTTGTTGTCAGTGCTCCAGGCTGCGGACCGGACTGGTGTCGAGCGGTTCGTATTCGCCTCCTCGGGCGGAGTTCTCTACGGCGATGTCGATGTGCCCGCTCCGGAAACGCATCCGGCCGATCCGGTGTCTCCCTACGGGATCAGCAAGTGGGTGGGCGAGCGTTACCTGAAATTCTATTCCCAGCAATCGAAGATGACCTGTGTCGCTCTGCGATATTCCAACGTCTTCGGTCCCCGACAGAACCCGCACGGTGAAGCGGGCGTGGTGGCGATTTTCTGCCAGCGTCTTCTGCGTGGTGAGCCCGCCACCATCAACGGAGATGGCAAATACATCCGCGACTACGTCTATGTCACCGATGTCGCAGCGGCGAACATCAGCGCCCTCACTCGGCCCGCGATTGAGCCGTTCCGTCCCTACAACGTGGGAACCGGTCAGCCGACCGATACCAACCA
>QWOR01000313.1 GCA_003669575.1 Planctomycetota bacterium
ATGCAGACTCTGGAAACGGCGAAGGATCTCACTCACGGCACAGCCACCGGCCTGCTCGTGGCGGGAAATATTCTCAATGAGCGTGTCTTCGGGCACTACGTCGACTCGCTCCAGCGAATTCGCGAGATCGGCCTGTGGGAGTCGGTGAAGAACACCTACGCCCCCTACATCGACATGGCCTGGGGAAACTTTGTCCGGTCCCGCAAGACATGGACAGAGCAGCTGCTTGACCCCGGGCACATCGGGCGAGCATACAACGCCGTCAAAGACTGGCTCATCGGTGAGGACGACAGCGAGCGGCCGATTAACCCACCTCAATGACCGCCTTGATCACACCGGTCTCCGGCCTGGTGAAGCTCTCGAACACGTCAATGACCTGATCGAACTTCGTGCGGTGCGTAATCCACGGGGCAGTGTTGATGGTCCCGCGCTCGATGAGCTTAATGATCTTGTGAAAGTCGCCGGGCATGGCGTTACGGCTGCCTTTGACGGTCATCTCGCGGGAGTGCATCCAGACATGCGGGAATGACACCAGGTCGGTCGTGATCCCGACATAGACCAGCGTGCCGGTGTGGGCCACGTAGTGCATCGCATTGGCCATCGATTTGGCGTTCCCGGTGGCGTCGGTTACGACGGTATAGAACTCACCGCCTGTGATGGCTTTCATCTGCTCGACCTCAGAGCCATCACCTTTGAAGACGACGGTGTGTTCGACGCCATACTGCTGTTTGCAGAACTCCAGACGTGATGGAACCATGTCCATCACGGTCACAATCGCGCCGCTCAGTCGCGTAAATTCCAATGTAGCCAATCCGATGGGGCCGGCACCGATGATGAGGATGTGCTCCGCAGGCTTCGGGGCTCCGCGATCGGTCGCGTGACAACCAATTGCCAGCGTCTCGACGAGGGCCAGCTGTTCGTAGCTGAGTGACTCTGACTTGTGCAGCTTCCTCGAGGGCAAGGTCCAGCGCGACCGCAGCCCCCCGTCGCGATGCACTCCGAGGACCTGCAGGTTCTGGCAGCAGTTCCCCGATCCCCGGCGGCTGGCAAAGCTGTCCGGATTGTTGATGTAGGGCTCGACTGAGCAACGGTCGCCGGGCCGGACGTTGGTGACGCCCTCGCCAACAGCCAGCACTTCGATCCCCAGTTCGTGCCCTGGAATTCGCGGATAGCTGAAGAAAGGCATCTTTCCGAGATACCCGCTGAGGTCCGTCCCGCAGACTCCCATGACGTGTGTCTGGACCAGGGCCTCACCGGGGCCGGGGGCATGGGGCTCAGGAAGTTCGATTCGTTCGAACTTCTTCGGTTCAGCAAGACGCAGGGCTTTCATGGGTGACCACTGGGTAATGGGGTGAATGTGCGGATTCGAAATGTACCCGGTCGTTGAGCATTGAGCCAAGCCGATGAGTCCGCTCCACCTTCTCTCCCCGAGAGCGGCAGGCGTCAGCCTGCCGAGGCGTTGAGCGTCTCTGCAACGTGTCATGTTAATCAGACGGGCCATCAATCGGGGCACGGCCCAGAGACGTGCGGGCTCCTCGGCAGGCTGACGCCCGCCGCTCTTAAACACACAGAGCCAGCAAACGGATCGCTTGCTGGCTCTGTGTTGTTCAACGACTGATGAATCACCCGCTATTCGGCTGCTGGTGGTGTTCCTTCCGGCGGCGTTTCCGGAGCTGGCAGTGCGGGCGTTGTTGTCTCTTCGGCCACTTCCGCGGGGATGCGGGCGATGCTGGAGAGCTTTTCTTCATCCAGCCGCATGATCCGGACTCCCTGCGTGTTGCGGCCGATGAGGCTGATGTCCACCGCGCGGATCCGCTGCATCATCCCGCTCTGCGAGATCATCAGCACATCGTCACCATCATGAACGGCGAGGATGCCCATGACCTTGCCGTTGCGTGAAGTGGTCTTGATGTCACGCAGGCCCTTGCCTCCCCGGCGCTGGCGGCGGTACCGCATGCCCGAAGGGCTGGTGGGGTCTTCATCTTCGCCTGATGGTTCGGCTTCGGCGACTTCAGCTGGCTCGGTTCCTTCGGTCGGCTCTCCGCCGTCGGCGAGTACTTCATCGGGAGCGACGGTCCCGAATGGCGTTCGTTTGCCGTAGCCGTTTTCGCAGATCGTCAGCAGGGTGGCGTTCTCTTCCGCCACGACCATCCCGACGACAACATCGTCCTTGCTGAGCTTGATGCCCTTCACGCCCATTGTGTCGCGACCGGTGGCTCGTGCGTCAGATTCACAGAACCGGATCGACATGCCGTTCGAAGTGCTGAGCACGACATCCTGGCCGGGAGAGACCTTCACGACATCGATGAGGGCATCTTCCTCATCGAGCTTGATCGCGATGATGCCGCCTTTCTTGGGGCGGCTGTAGGCGGACAGGGCCGTCTTCTTCACGATGCCCGAACGTGTGGCCATCATCAGGAACTGATTGTCGACGAACTCGCGCACGTCGATGCAGTCCTGGACCGTTTCGCCTTCTTCGAGGGTGAGCAGGTTAACAAGAGCTCGCCCCTTGGCGGTACGGCCCTGCAGCGGAAGGTCGTAGACCTTTTGCCAGTAGACCCGGCCACGATTGGTGAAGAACAGCAGATAGGCGTGCGTACTCGACACGAACAAATGCTCGATCGGGTCTTCGTCGTCGCTCTTGGCACCGGCGATTCCCTTGCCGCCGCGATGCTGCGACTGATAGGTCATCAGCGGCGTCCGCTTGATGTAGCCCCGCTGTGACAGGGTTACGACCATCGGCTCTTCGGTGATGAGCGAATCTTTGTCGACGTCGGTCAGCTCTTCTTCGCTGATCTCGGTGCGGCGCGGCGTGGCGTACTTGGACTTCATGTCGTCCATTTCGCCACGGATCAGTGAGAGGATGTTCTGCTCATCGGACAGGAGCTTGAGGTGCCCCGAGATGGAGTCGAGCAATGTCCGATGCTCACCTTGCAGGTTCTCTCGCTCCAGATTGGCGAGAGAGCCCAGCTGCATGCTGACGATGGCTTCAGACTGGTTCGCGGAGAGTGAGTAGGCCTCGAAGACCCCTTGCTCGTCCTGGAACATCGAGTAGCCGTCCGGGCCGAGGGCACGTTCGATCAGCTCTGCCGGGACCTTGATTCCCTGCAACCGCACCTTGGCTTCAGAGCGACTCGGTGAGTTACGGATCGTCGAGATGATGAGATCGATGTCGATCTGTGCGATCAGCAAGCCTTCGACCGTGTGTTTGCGTTTGCGCGATTCACCCAGCAGGAACTCGGTCCGGCGGCGGATGACCGTCACGCGGTGCCGGATGAACTCCTGCAGCATCTCACGGATGTTCAGTGTCTGCGGGCGATTCCCAACCAGCGCCAACAGGATCACGCTTACCGTGGTTTGCAGCGGTGAATACTTGTAGAGCAGGTTCAGGACGACCTCGCGGTCAGCATCCCGCTTGAGGTAGATGTGCAACCGGACTTGCCAGGTCGGCGTCTTGCGATCGGTGTAGTCGACGACGCGCGAGATGCCCTTGATCTTGTCTTCGCGGATCAGCTCTTCGAGTTTCTCCTTGATGCGATCGCGGTTCTCGAAGTACGGGATTTCCTTGACGACGATGACTTCGGTGTTCTTTTCCGTTTCGAATTCAATCTTCGCCCGCACCGTCAGTGTGCTGCGTCCGGTCTGGTAGCCCTGGCGAATGCCGAATCGACCACAGATGACTCCACCCGTCGGGAAATCGGGACCGGGGAGCACTTCAATGATCTCATCGACGCTCACATCCGGGTTATCGATCAACAGCTGGACTGCGGATGCAACTTCGGCCAGATTGTGCGGAGGCACGCTGGTCGCCATACCGACCGCAATCCCGGTCGAACCGTTCACGAGCAGGTTCGGAAACCGCGCGGGGAGGACGACCGGCTCTTCGTTGCGCTGGTCATAGGTCCGGACGAAATCGACCGTGTCCTTGTTCAGGTCTTCGAGCAGGTCAGCCGCTTGAGCAGACAGACGGGCTTCGGTGTATCGCATGGCTGCGGGGCCGAGACCGGCGATCGAGCCGAAGTTCCCCTGCTTGTCGATCAGCACTTCCCGCATCACCCAGTCCTGGCCCAGTCGAACCAGGGTGGGATAGATCACCGCTTCGCCGTGCGGGTGATAGTTACCCGAAGTATCGCCCGAGATCTTGGCGCACTTCATTCGAGCGGAGTTCGGGCCGAGATTCAGGTCATTCATCGCGACCAGAATACGCCGCTGAGCTGGCTTTAAACCGTCCCGTGCGTCGGGCAGGGCGCGGCTGATGATCACGCTCATCGCGTAGGTCAGATAGCTCTGCTGCATCTCCTCGCGAATGTCCATTCGCTGGATGCGACTATCCTCATTGTCATCGGGAATGGGGGCATTCGTGTCGTTCTTGGAGACCAACGGTCAGCTCCTTCAAAGACGCGTCGGCCAAGGGGGCCGGGCGACCTGCGCATCATGGCGCAAATGTCTGTCAGGTCGAGGGTTGCGAGAGGTCAGCCGGTGGGCCGTTCCGGGTTCGCAGAAGTGGCTAATTCTAGTGGATTTTCAGCAGTTTCACAACGCGGTTGGAGTGGCTTAAACCCGTCTGTGCTGAGGACTTTGACAGGAAGGAATGAGGCCCTGAAAAGGATGATCATGTCCGTTGTTTAAGCTGCAGCGGCCGGATGTGAAATCAGGCCAACTGTGGGGGCCATGAGGCATGAAGGTTCACCGCGGGGCGCCGCAGAGTAACGTAGCGGAAAGTACAGCGACTCAACTTTCGTTTCCCCCACTGCGATCCTCGGCGGCCCTCTGCGGTCAATTCCTGAACTCATCAAAGCGGGCCAGCACAGTGAGTCAATTTTCCCTAATTCACACGATCTACCTCAAGGGCGGTGTAATGCCCTGCAATGCGTCACGTACCAGTGGGTGAAGCGGCAGTCGTGATGAGTGGAAACTCAAGCCCGCTGATCTCGGCCAGAGATTTTCCGGCAATCCCCTGCATGTCACCATACATTCCGGCGATCGCGTCCTCCGCCCCCAGCAGCTGTTGTTCACGCTTGGCCCACATCTTCGTCAACGTTTTGCGTTCCTTGTCGAGATCCTCCTTCATGTCAGCCAGGCGTTCGACGACAGCCTCGACTCGCTGCCGGAAGTTCGGCCCGGTGAGGTAGCGATAAATCAGTTCCATTTTCGATTGCTGGCCTTCGCTGGCCTGTCGGGCGTTCGCTATCTCGATGAGCGTCTCGCGCAGGATCGAAGCCAGCGGCAGGGCATACCTCGGTGAAGTCACCCAGATCCCTTCGATGAACGCGAACGACTCGACCTCTTTCGGGAGGGCCGTCGAAACAATAATCGCCAAGTTCGCTTTCGCGGCCCGCTGGTCATCTCTCAGTTTAGCCAGCCAGCCATCACTCCAATTCTTGGTCCGCTTTGATTCCCACAGAATCGTGCCGCACGGCTGACGGGCGTTGCTGCAGACCCGCTGCAGCGCGTCACCGCCGAACTCGCCCTTCGGGACTGGTTCAACTTCGTCGTAGGTGAATCGATTTCGCAGTGACTGCTCGAGTTCGAGTTCCTGGACCTCACCCTGTAACTGTTGTGATCCCTGTTCAGCTTTCTGCTTCAGGTCGTCGATCTGGCGACTCATGTCAGCGATCTTCTTGTCACGCTCATACAGCGTGAGTTTCATGTTCTCTTCGACTTCTTTCTTGGCCTGATCGCGAGCTGTGGTGAGTGACTGAGCCACTCGTTTCTCGATGGTCAGGTCGAGTTCGCGCTTTTCGTCGTCGAGTTCGCGCTGTTTGCGGAGTAGATCGGCCTGCGTCTTTTGCGCTTCGGCAAGTTTCGTGTTCCGATCTTTGAGGACCTCATGAGCTTCCTGCAGCTCGCGCTGCTTGGCTTCGAGTTCCGCTCCGAGCAATTGTTTGGCGTTCTTTGTGGCTTCCGCCTGCAGGCGTGTCCGTTCGGACTTCAGCTTTTCGGCCACCTGCTCATCGATTTCTGCCTTGGCCTGATCCAGTTGGGCCTGCTGTTGCAGGAGTGCCGCCTCGCGTTTCGCGATGCCAGCATCCTTGTCCGCGAGTCGTTTCTCAAACTCACGGCGAGTCGCTTCCAGCAGGGGAGCTGCCAGCGATTCCGTCAGCTTCACTTCATGGCGACAGTTTGGGCAGACGATGGTGGGTTCAGACATGGGATTCCTCAGAACGATGAACGGCGGCGAATCTTATCGCAGTAAACATCGAGATCCCAACGTCCCGGCGAGGCAATCCTGCCGGCTCTATCGCGAGACCTGTTCGGCCAGCACCTGCAGCATGCCGACGCAGAAGTCGGGGAGATCGTCGGGCTTACGACTGCTGACAAAGTGACGATCAACGATGACAGAGGCATCAGACCAGAGAGCTCCCGCATTGATCAGGTCATCCTTGATCCCTGGGGAACCGGTCACGTTCACGCCGCCGTAGACCTTGGCCGAGATCGGCATCCAGCCTCCGTGACAGATCGCCGCGATCAGCTGGCCGCGTTCGTGAAACTGACGGATCAGCTCCAGCACTTTGGGATCTCGCCTGAGTTTGTCGGGCATCCAGCCACCGGCACACAACACCCCATCGAAATTGTCCGCGTTCATATCGCGGATAGCTGTGTCGGATTTGCAGGGGTAGCCGTTCTTGCCTGTGTATTGATGTCGTGCTTCGAGTCCGGCGAGCGTCATCGAAACCCCCGCCTCTGCCATACGCAGCTTAGGGTACCAGAGCTCCAAGTCTTCATAATCGTCACCGACGAAAGCCAGCAACTTGAGGCCATACAGAGGGGATTTCGACATAGGGGCGTCAATTCAATCAGGGGTAGTTGTTCGCGAAGCCGATGAAGCCATGAGGGACCGTCATTGCTCGTCCGCGAAATCATACCGCCCCTCAGCTCACTTCGCCCCTGTTGCCAGCCCGTCAAATATCCATCTGCGGATACAAATCTAGTTCGGAATCCCGGTCGCTAAACGTCAACGCACAGCTCGCAAGCTTGAGTCCTCTCCCACTTCGTTTCCTTGCTTTCCTTATGTTCAATCCACATTCACTAACATCATCCCGGTCTCTCGACATGGTATGTTAAATCAGAAATGGAACAGGAGAGAAGCAAGGTAACGAAGAAGAGGGGGGTGTCCCAGCTGCGATGAGTTCAGCGGGAATGGTTACTTGCCGGAGGATGTGGGCGGCAGGGTGAGTGGGGGGCCGTCAAGAGTGTTGTTGTAGAGTTGGCGGAATTCAAAGAAGCGGGTTGCCGAGGCCCCCTGGCTTGCTTGGATCGCAGCTCCGAATCGCACCGCGGTCGTCGCGTTGTCGCCGAGGGAAAGGGCCTTGGCGACTTTGGTGATTTCCTGCACCTGTGGGTCCTGTTCGATTCGGGCGATGTCTTCATTCTTCAGGCTGGCGGGATCAGTCGTCGATTCGTTTGACCAGATCTGGCGATATTTGCCATCACTCAGGCGTGCGTAGAAGTGGGTGGTGACGGTCGCTGGTCCGGTGCCGGTGATCGCGGGGATACGAGTCACGCAGAAGCCGCGTGCATCGAGTTTCGTCACTTGCTCTACGACTTTCGGCAGCCAGTCATCGGGATTGGCCGAGGAATTGGCCTTGGTGTTCGAACCGAGATCGAGACCGAGTCCCTTGAGTTCGGCTCCGGCGAGCCCGCCTTTGAGTGCCTCAGCTGTCGTTTGTGCGAGGATCTCCGCCAGGTTCGGTCGTTCCGCCCCTTCGCCGACGCGGACGAGGTAATTCCCGGTCCCCTGGAAGTCGACTCGCTGCCGGTACTCATACTCAAAAATCGCTTGCCGGGCCGCCCACTCATCCGGCGACTGTGCCTCACCAGCAGGGAGGCGATCGGTCAGATTGACCGTGGCCTGTTCCCAGTTGGGCACCTTCTTCTCCACAGCTGTCTTCAATGTGCCGAACGATGACGTTTCGACGTGGGGCAGCTGTTGCTCCCAGGCGACCATCGCCAGTTTGCGTGAGCGGTTGTTCGCCTGAAAAACTCGCTTCACACGATCGTTCGGGATGGTGACGATCTGGAACTGGGAAGCGGGGGCTGCCGCGTTGAGGTTTGGCTTTGCGAGGCGATCCAGTTCCTGTTTCAGAGCGGACACCAGTCGGGAGTCAGCGGTCCGCTCTTCTTTCCAGCTCGTAATGCGCTGGATGAGGCCCTGACGATTCGTATCGAGTTGTGAGGCTGTCTCGTCGTTGAGTTTCTTTGCCAGCTCTGGCTGGTTGTTGCTCAGCCAATCTCGCTGAACCACGATTCGCAGCTCTTTGTCATCCCGGCTGAGGACTGAGCCCCGGAGCTCAATCCCACCCTTCAGCTGGACGATATCGACGCAGTAGAGCTTGGCCTCTCGTGGTGAAAGCTCGGCCTGCAATGAAACAGGGAGTGCGAACAGCGTGGCAATGGCAAGCAATAACCATCTACGCATGATGCACTCCCCGAAAGTGAG
>QWOR01000081.1 GCA_003669575.1 Planctomycetota bacterium
CCGATGTCTGGCCAGGACACTCGACGTGACTTCCTCGCCGGGAGAGCCCTGCTCCGTCTGGCAGATCGAACGGGATCTGACCTGCCTGAGCGTACTGCGCCCGCAGCTGGTCCGACCATCCGCATCGAGACGCGAGCGATGGCCTGCCCCTGGTCGGTGCTGATGAACCCCGGCCCTCCCGAACAGGTGATGGCCGCCAGCGACGCTCTGGATCTCGTCCACCCCATTGAACAGCTCTTGTCGATCTACCGGGACGATTCACCAATTTCTCAGGTGAAACTGCTTCAGCCCGGAGAGAAAAAAGTTCTCCCGACGGAAGTGCTTGAACTTTTACAGCGATGTCAGGAGCTTTCAAAGAGCATCGGCGGGGCCTTTGATCCGACCTCGGGGCGAGTGATTCGGCTGTGGCGTGAATGCCGCCAGGCAGCGCGTATTCCCGAGCAGTGTGAGATCGACGAGGCGTTATGGCGTACCGCGTCAGCGTCTGAGGCGACTGACGGTGAGGCCGCTGGCCGAGCTGGGATTTCCCGGCTGATCGAACTGGATCGGAGCGACTCCACGATTCGCGTTCTGGCTCCTGGATTGGAGATCGATCTCGGGGCGATCGGTAAAGGGTATGCGATCGACCGGATCTGCGAGGCCCTGTTGCCTGCCTCTGCTGTCGATGAGGAAGTGTCTCGAGAGACCTCACCTCGTTACGGTGTCTCGAACTTTCTGCTGCATGGCGGGTTCAGCAGCCTGCGAGCCCACGGGACACACCACGGTCACGATGGCTGGCCTGTCGGACTGCGCAATCCGCTTTTCCCCGATCGCAATTACGCCACGCTTCTGCTCAAAGACCGAGCCCTCGCGACAAGCGGCTCAAACGTGCAGTTCTTCCGCCATCAGGGCCAGCGCTACGGCCACATTCTGGATCCGCGCACGGGCTGGCCGGTCGAGGGGATGCTTTCCGTGACTGTTACTGCCCCCAGTGCGACGGAAGCGGACGCACTCTCCACTGCGTTCTACGTGATGGGCCTCGAAGCGGCTGCGGAGTACTGTCGTCAGCATCCCGAGATCGGTGCGATTCTGGTTCCCCCGCTCAAAGAAGGTCGAACTCTCACTCCGCTGATCCTGAATATTCCGGAGGACGATCTGTTCTTCGGTGATGATGTGGCTGTCGATTCCTGATTCGTGTGGTGCCCCTTGACGGTCCTCTTTCTGGCGATGACGATTCTGTGATGCCAAATTCGCTTCGCCTTTGCATCGTGGCCTTCAACGCTTACCCGGCGGTCAATCCCGCTTCCGGGGGGCAGGTGGGCGGCACAGAAACGCGGGCGTGGCTGCTGGCTCGTCAGCTGGCCAAACTGCCGGGCCTGCAGGTCTCTCTCGCAGTACGAACCACCGAGTCCATCCGACAAGAGGTCGTAGACGGCGTGCGCATGATCGGGCTGCGAGATCGGTTCTATCGTCTGCGTGAGGCTGTCGGTGGTTTTGCTTCGCGGCGACCGGGTTTTCCGTGGATCAAGGTCCATCGCTGGTCGCCGTCTCTTCTGTGGCAGGTTCCCCTGCTGGCCTCGGCCCGGTTGTTCGAGGCTCGGCCCGGAGATCCGCGCCAGCCGATGCCATTCTTTGAGCAGATCGACGCCGACCTCTTATGCTGCTTCGGGAATCAAGCGACAGCTGCGACGGCGATTGCCTCGGCCCATGCGACGGGGAGGCCGGCGGCTCTGTTTCTGGGGTCGGACGACGATTTGAACCCCGCGTATACAGCCGAGTCTGTCGTTCGTAATCCCTACGGTGATACTGGGGCGACCTGTTACTTCTCTTTGACCCAGTCTGATTCGGTGTTTGTTCAGACGCCCGAACAAAAGCAGCTGCTGCGTGATCGATTTGGCCGCGAAGGGATCCTGATTCCGAACCCCATCGATCTTCACGAGTGGGATGCACGCAGTGTGGCATCCCTGCCTGCGGAGCTGCACGGCGGGCTCGACCAGTTTGTCCTCTGGATGGGGCGAGCGGAGAATATCCATAAGCGACCTCAGGTCATGGTCGAGATCGCCAAACAGTGTCCAGAAGTTCCAATTCTGATGCTGCTGAACCCGCGCGACCCGGCCGTCGATGCCGAGGTGCGACGAACAGCACCGGGCAATGTGCGGATCGTGACACAGGTTCCATTTCCGCTGATGCCCGCCCTGTTTCGCAAGGCGTCGGCCTACATCAACACGTCCTCTCTGGAGGGGTTTCCGAACGCATTTTTACAGGCCGCAGCCTCGCGGGTACCGATTGTGAGCCTGAATGTCGGGAAATCGTTTCTGGAACTATCTCAAGCCGGAGTAATTGTCGGTGAAAACGAAGCAGCGGCTGCGGAGGAGTTACGTCGATTGATGGACTCCCCCGAGCTGCGGGTGTCGCGAGGAGAGGCAGGACGCAAATATGTCGAGCGACACCACACCATCGAAGCAGTGACGGCGCAATTCGCCGAATCATTGCTGGCCGTGCGCCGACAGTGAATTGAGTCAGAGTCTGCCCGCTCAACACTGTCCACCGGATGCGTGAATTAGAGCTTGTGCAGTGGACCCATTTGCCCAGTTCCTGACCTCTCCTGATCAGTCTGAAGCCCCGGTTGTGTCACGATCGGTCTGCACGGATCGAGTGACTCATTGCCCGCTGTCGGAGTTGAGGAGCGCAGCGAAGACCGTTTTCACCCGTCTTGTTCGCCCTTTCAGGTTGACATCTGTGTGAGACTGCTTAGCCTTTTATGTCCCACTTCCACAAATTCATCGAAGGCAGCTCGATGCGGCGGATTACCGAAAACTGGTTGATTGATATGGATACGACGTATGAGACGTGGGTGGAAGATGGCAGCCTCGCGTTTGCCAAGCCGGGGCGGACGATCTGGATTGACTGCTGGGGCGATGGCGATGAGCCGTCGAAGAGTGAAATCGTGGCTCTGATCAAGTCGGAAGCCTCGCCCGATCGCGACGATCTATTCGAGGCGGACGAAGGTGAGGTTTACAGGTATGCCTACCGTCTGGTCGAATTCGAGGACGGTGGTCGACGGTTTGCTGTCTATGCGTTTGCTGTCGTTGAAGGGAACTACCTGCAGGTGGCGATCTACTTCGATGATCCCCAGGACAAGCCTTGGGGCGAGTCTCTGGCTCGCAGTATTCAGTATTCTCCCACGGAATCGCTCGAGTTTTCGGAGGAAGAGTAGTCGACAGGTCCTTGTTTGATGGACCACTGTACGAAAATCCCCTCTTCCCCGGCGCACCAGCAAGTCGTACGATTAAGGCATGTGTCGCTGTCTGCTTATGCTTCTGGTCGCGGTTCAGATCGGTCTCCCTGCGAAGGGGACTTGTGGGGCGGCAGAGTTGCGCCACGCAAAGGTCGAATGTTGCCAGGTGGGCCATGAGCCGGCTGTAAAGTCCTGCTGCCACAGCAAGCACGTTCAGCCGCAGGGGCCGCTGCCCGAGCATTCCGACTGCGGCGACCAGCGGCCCTGTTGTGGATGCTGTCATGTGGTCGGTCTCTTTCACCTGCTCCCGGATCTGAATTTCCGGTTCGAGACTGTAAACGTGGATCGAGTCGATACGGTGAGCAATTCCCTGTCAGGGATCACCCATGCCCCTCCGACGCCACCCCCGAATTTCCGTGGTGAGTGCTGATTGTTTTTGATCTATGCCAGGAGAATTGTTCTCCGGCCACCACCAATTTGCTGAGCCGTTTTCTGGCTCAGATTCGGGAGATAATCATGAATCGTCGATCTGTGTTTACGTTGCTGTGTGCTGCCGCTCTGGGGGTCATTGGTTTCGGAGTTCGCTCCCAGGCCTCGTTCCCGTCGGGCTGTTGTGGATGTTGCCCTCCGGGGGCGGCTGTCTGTCCGACAGGCGGAGCTGACTGCTGCCGGAATGGCTCGGGCGGTTGCTGCTCCACAGGGCAAGCCTGCTGTCTGGCTCACAAGTCCTGCTGCCAGCCCAACTCCGAGTGCTGTACTCCGGGCAGCGCCTGCTGCCCTGCGGATGCGAAGTAGCAACGAATGGGTGAGTGCTTAAAAGCACTCACTGCAATTCAGAGGATGTGGCCGGACGCCTGGAGAGCGAATAGCTCCCCGGGCGTTCGCGTTTTGATGGTTTCGGATGCCGCGAACAGACGGTGGGCAGCTGCAGGAATTTCAATCCGGTTTCTGTCGACCGGCAAAAATTGCGGATTGCCCTTGGTGAGACGAAACAGACGTGGGTATATTCGCCGCACTTCGCCGGTTGAGGGAGTGCGTCATCTGCTTGGGACGGCAGTCGATTTGCTCCACCGCTCTTCAATGATGACGAGACTCATCCGACGAATAGACCAGACACAATCGCATGGAGGCGTCACGTGGAACGAGTTTTCATCGTCGGGATTGACTCAGTTGTTGGTGCGAATACGGCGGTCCATGCCGCTGAACGCCATGCGGTGGCAGGTGTCTGGTTCGACCATGAGGTCGAAGTTGAAGGCTGTCAGTGTGAGCGAGCTGAGCACGGCTCAGGCATCGGAGAACAGCTGCGAGCCTTTCAGCCCGACTGCTTGATTTATTGCGGACCCGAATCGTGCTCCAGCTGGGACCCCACCAGCGGTCCCCGGATCATCCGTGCTGGCAGTGATCTGGCTGCCACCTGGGCTGCAGCTGCCCAGGCTGTCGGAGCCAAATTCGTGATGATCTCCTCGGACGCCGTCTTCACGGCCCCATGGATGTTCCACGAAGAGGAGAGCGAAGCGTTCTGCGATAGCGCAGCTGCTCGCACGATTCTCAAGAGTGAACGCCATGTTCAGGCCGCTCAGCCGGAGGCTCTGATTATCCGTACAAATGCCTTTGGCTGGTCGCCGACCGGCGAAGGGTTGATTGAGTCCCTGATTCAGCAGATCGAAGGTCATCGCACAGTTGACCAGGACCACATCCGTCATGCCACGCCGATTCTGGCTTCGGACCTGGCCGACATCATCGAGCGAGCGGTCGCCGAAGATCTGAGCGGGATCTATCACGTGGCGGGGGCGGAACGCGTGAATCCGATGTCATTCGCGCAGCGTCTGGCCGATCAGTTCGACCTGCCCTGGCTGGCCCTGCGTCGCGAAACGTCACTGTCCGAGCGGCCCGCTGGTTTTGGTGCGGCTGAGAGCTCGCTGCAGACCAAGAAGATCCGCAAGGCCCTGTGCGTTGCCATGCCGATGATCGCAGAAGGCCTTGACCGATTGAGCCGTCAGCAGGTCGACGGTCACCGCGATTACCTGAACCCCGTCACGCGTGGGGAACTCTCGCGAGCTGCGTAACAGTTCGCTCGCTTGAACAAGCATCATCACACCTCCGAGGTCGTCCCAGATCTCGGGGGTGTGTTATTTGAGTGATATGCTGACTCGCTAGACGCACGCCAGCCGATCTCGATGAGTTCGGTCTTTCAAGGCTTGGGGGTCAGCCGCGCCCGGTACTTCTCATACAACTTCGTCTGCCGGCTCTCCGAAGCAAACGGCTTCCCACCGACGAAGATCCCTTTGATCTGGGTACTCGTCTGGAGCGGCGAGCCATCGGTAAGAATCAGGTCGGCACGCTTGCCGACGGTGATAGAGCCACACTCCTTGTCGATTCCAAGGATCGCAGCTGAACTCAGAGTGACGGACTTCAGGGCCTCTACTTCCGGCAGTCCAAACGCTACGGCTCGTCCCGCTTCGAGGGGGGCGTTTCGGCTGTTGCTCGCGTTGTCTGAACGGATACAGAACAGCACGCCCGCTTCGGAGAGCCGGCCCGGATTGGCGTAGGTGGAGTCGTAGGGATCCCAATCACTGATTGGCGATCGCATCACCGGACCGACGATCACCGGGACCTGGCGGGCCTTCAGCTGGGGAGCAAGCTTCCACGCGTCGGTGCCGCCCGTGATGACGATCTTAAGCTTTTCTTCCTCGGCCCAGATGAGAGCTCCGGCGATCTGCTTGCGACTATGGGCTTCCACATAAATCGGTTTCTGTCCGGCGACGTACGGACGCATCGCTTCGTAACGGGGATCCTTGAGGACCGCATTCGCTGATTCGGGTGCGGAGCGGGCAGCGTCGTACAGTCGACTTTCGCGGACGAAGCGACTCAGACGTTGCTGGTCTTCCTCGCTTTCGGGCCACTGCAAGGCCAAGCCCACGGTGTAGTCGCGGACCATCTCTTCGGGAGTCCAACCCGCAGTCTGAATCACTGAGTACTGGCCACCGATGATCCCGCCATGCGGACGAAGGAAGGCAGAGGTGATGCCCCCCGCCCGGGCCGCCATGACCAGCTCGCTTTCCACATTCACCGCGATGCCGGCCCGCAGGTCAGGCTGGAAGCGACCAATCTCGCTGGCGTCCATGGTGACTTTCTCCAGCTCGATCTCTGCAATACCGAGCGTCGTGCCAGCATCGATCAATCCGGGATAGAGATGAAATCCGGCAGCATCGATGGTTGTCGCGCCTTCAGGAAACCGGATGTCAGGGTGAATGGCTTCAATTTTCCCATCGCGGACAATCACCGTCCCGCCACTGATGTCCGGGGAGTCGACCGGATGAATCTTTGCCCCCGTGATGGCATAAAGGCCGGTCGAAGAGTTGGGTAACGTCAGAGTTCGCGATCGCACTTCCGGGGCTGCCATCTCCAGCGGGACGGCCGTGGTGGTTCGCTTCACTGCTTCGGGAGACATGGCGGTGGGTTGCTGATCTCTCTGGAAGCGGATCTCCCCCTCAATCAGTGTTATCTCAACTCGCGAGTAGGCACTCAGTGGATGGCCGTTGAAAATCGCGACATCGCCATCCTTACCGACTTCCAGCGTGCCGACTCGTTGGTGAATTCCCAGTTCGCGGGCGGCGTTGATCGTGACCATCTGCAGAGCACTCTGTATCGGCATGTTGCCGTACTTGAGTGATTTGGCTGCTTCGAGGTTCAGCTGTCGCATCAGCTCGGTGTCATCGCTTTTGACCACGGTGTTGACCCCGGCGTCTCGCAGCATCGAGGTGTTGAACGGCGTCGCGTCGATCGCCTCGATCTTGTACGACCACCAGTCGGCGAACGTGCTGCAGCTGGCCCCGTGCCTGGCAATCTCAGGGGCGATTTTGTACCCCTCCAGAACGTGCTGCAGTGACTGCACGCGGATGCCATGACCTTCCGCCACACGCAGCAGCATCAGGATCTCGTCCGCGCGGTAGCAGTGGCTGTGGATCAGGGTTCGTTGCTCGATGATGTCGACCAACTCCTCCAGACGCAGATCGCGACGCGGGGGGAGAATCGCAGCCAGGTCGCCCTTGGCCTGTTTCTCCCGCTCGTAGTCGAGCCAGCGACGGCGATAGTCGAGAGCCTCGAAGAAAGCTCGCTGCAGCACGGCCTCCACGCCCAGACGTGTGTTTGGGAACCGGCCGTCTTTGCGTTTGACGTTCTCGCCGAGGGCGAACTTCACTCCTTGCGGGCCAGCCTCGAACAGATGTTCCTTCGCTGTCTGGCCGACTTTCAACTTCACGACAGCGTCCTGGCCTCCAATCGTGTTGGCCGAGCCGTGCAGCAGTCGAATCGTCGTGACACCTCCCGCGAGGGCCCGATATTCGTGGACATCGTTGGAGCGAATGGTGTCCTTAACACGCACTTCCGGCACGACCGATTGCGTGTATTCGTTGACGCCCCCCGCGATCATGATGTGGCTGTGAGTGTCGATCAGTCCGGGAGTGAGATATCGCCCCGTGGCGTCGATGACTCGTACACCTTCGGGTGCTGACACGCTCGAACCGATCGCTTTGATCTTTCCCGCTTCGATCAGCAGCGAGGCATTCTCCAGCACCTCGCCCGTGCCGGTGAAGATTGTGCCGCCTCGAATGAGGACACTGCCGCCGGTGAGTTCAGCGCGGCGGTTGCGGTCGGCTTCCAGTTCCGTGGGATCGCTCGGAGCAATCTTCTCGCGGTCACTTTTGTCGGACGGAGGAGCCTTGTCGGTTACCGCTTTGTCGGGGGATGGCTGTTTCTCGGAGGGGGGCGTGTCTGGCTCGTCTTTCTCTGCCCGGTCGTCTCCAGTTTCGGGGGCCTGGGGGGGACTCGATGAGGGCTCGGGCTGCTTTGCGGGAGTCTTCTCAGACTCATCGTCTGGGGAGTCATCGGTAGTCGAATCATCCAGCGAGATCTTGACCGCCGCTTCCGGAGTCGAGGGACCGCCCTGCTCAGCATCGGGTTTCGGCGAATCAGTCTTGTCGGGCGATGATGAGACGCCTGCTGCGGGAGTCTTACCCGCCTCAGTGTTGATACGCTCGGCCTTCCACGAGGCCGGAGCTCCGAAGGCCGATTCGACCATCCCCTCCAGCTGTGTCTTCTCTTTGACCTGACCCGTAAATCGCAGTTCGATGACCTTGCCCCCGGCTCCGATCTCGACGTTGATTTTGACATC
>QWOR01000146.1 GCA_003669575.1 Planctomycetota bacterium
GCATGACCGGGCGGCCCAGCGACTCTTCCAGCAGCTCCGCAGCGGCCTCGGAATCGGGGAGTTCGCTCTTGGAAATGCAGACGATTTCGGGCCGATCTACCAGCGTCGCATCGTAGAGCCGCAGCTCTTCACGGATCTTGTGGTAGTCGTCGATCGGGTTCGTCTGGTCGTCCGGATCGGGTTCGATCAGGTGGACGAACAGCTTCGTGCGTTGCACATGCTTGAGGAACTCATGCCCCAGGCCAATGCCCGCGTGAGCCCCTTCGATCAGACCGGGGATGTCAGCCATCACGAACTGGTGGTCATATCCGACCCGCACAACCCCCAAGTTCGGGAACTTGGTGGTGAATGGATAAGGAGCGATCTCGGGAGTGGCCCGCGACATGCGGCTGAGTAGCGTCGACTTGCCCGCGTTGGGCTTGCCGATGATTCCCACGTCGGCGATGACCTTCAGTTCGAGGAAGACCTCGCGGACTTCGCCGGGCTTGCCATGTTCGAATTCACGCGGGGTGCGGTTGGTGGAGCTGACGAACCGGCGATTGCCGTTCCCGCCCTTCCCGCCCTGGGCGATGACGATCTGGTCGCCGTCCTCCGCCAGATCCTTGATCACGTTTCCGTGTTCAATGTCTTTGACCAGCGTTCCGGGTGGGACGAGGATGATCATGTCCTCACCCGACTTGCCGGTGCAAAGCGTGCCGCCGCCAGCTGTTCCGGGTTCCGCCTTCCAAAAGTGATGGCCAGCCAGGTTGGCCAGACTGCCGAGGTTGTGCTCCGCGCGGATGATGACGCTGCCTCCATCACCACCGTCGCCTCCGTCTGGACCGCCCCGCGGTACGTGAGCCTCTCGCCGGAAGCTGCACGCCCCATCTCCGCCATGCCCGGCATGGCAACTGATACGCACTCGATCAACAAACATAAGGCCTCTGCCACCACGACATCACATCGCCACCCCCGGCTCACAATTCCAGGCAACAGCGACAGCAATCACATAGTATAGCAGCCCCCATCCAAAAGAGCCTCGTCGCTCCTCACCACTTCATAATCTGTGTCCATCACGATCTCTTTGGCATCCCACTGCCCTCGGCCCTCGGCCTCCCCCGACATTGTCTCTCACATACCGCGGAAGTATCCTGTCCCGACTGGGGCGGTGGATTGATTCCGTCCTGTGATTTCGACATCAACCGGGGATCAATACACCATGGAAACCACCAACGGCTCACTCAATCGCAAACTCCGCATGGCTCTCGTCGGCGGAGGCCAGGGAGCCTTCATCGGCCGCGTTCACGCCACAGCTGCGGTCCTCGATAATCGGGCGGAACTGGTCGCAGGCGCCCTCTCTTCGGACCCAGCCAAGGCCAAGGCCTCGGCCCCGGCTTACGACATCAAGCCCGACCGGGCCTATGGCTCCGTGCCCGAGATGATCGAAAAGGAAAAGGCCCTCCCCGCCGACAAGCGGATCGACTTCGTCACGGTCGCCACACCGAACCACACCCACTTTGCCATCGCCAAGGCGGCCGTTGAAGCGGGTTTCAACGTCATTTGCGACAAGCCGATGACCTTCGACCTGAAGGAAGCTGAGGAGCTGCAAAAGGCCGTCGAGAAGAGCGGTGTGGTGTTCGCCCTGTCGCACAACTACACCGGTTACCCGCTGGTTCGACAGGTCCGCGAGATGATCCTCGGCGGTGAACTGGGCGAGATCAACGCCTTCCGCTCGAACTACATTCAGGGCTGGCTGCGGACACGGCTGGAGTCGTCCGACCAGAAGCAGGCCAAGTGGCGGACCGACCCCAAGCAGTCGGGCATCGCTGGCTGTTTCGGCGACATCGGTACGCACGCTTACAACCTGGGCCGGTACATGACGGGCCTGTTGCCGATCGATGTGTCGTGCAACCTGAAGGTCTTCGAATCGGGCCGCTCGCTGGATGATTATGGCCATGCGGTCATCCGACTGGAAAACGGAGCCCTCGGCACCGTGACCGCCAGCCAGATCTCCCACGGCCGCGAGAACGACCTCTTCATCGAAGTCGACGGAACCAAGGGCGCCATCTCCTGGCGCCAGGAAAACCCCAACGAACTGATCGTTCGCCGCAATGGGCAGCCGCACCAGATCTACACCCGGGCAGGGGGACCCTACCTGAGCCCGCTTGCAGCTGCGTCGAGCCGCCTGCCCTCCGGACACCCCGAGGCGTTCTTCGAAGCATTCGCCAACGTGTACCGGTTTGCCTACGACTCGATGGCCGACCGTGCCGCCGGGAAGAAGTTCGAGACCCGCGACACGATCTATCCGAACGTCTACGACGGCGTCGAAGGCATGTACTTCATCGAACAGTGCGTCGCCAGCAGCAAGAACAACGGAGCCTGGACCCCGCTCAAGCACCCCAGTGCCCGGCGATAGCCACAGCGGGACGAATTTCGAGAAGTACCCAGCCGGGTCAGCGACAGCTGCCCGGCTTTTTTTGTTGAAAACGCGCGGCAGTGACTCCATGTGAGATCAACCTTGACAAACGAAGATAACAATTCTCTCACATCAAGAATGTCGACACTGGTTAACGTAGCCTCAATCGAGTCGAGGGATTCACATTTCCTTGAAAATTTCCATGCTAAGCTGCGGCGATGTGGACGATTTCGGATGCTCTGCAGCGGTAAGACCCGCCGGCAAAAAAATTGCCATTCCACCCCAATGGCAGTTCTTTTTCTCCAAATTTTAACTTTTTCCATTGCCTCAGGGATTGCTAGATACCAACACATGCATATTATCTAATGCAAGCTCAACGTCTGGGGGCGTTCTGCCGAAGTCAACTACCCAGACACTGCCTTTCGTGATGCGTCGTTATGGCGATCAAGTACACCATCCATTGGATATGCCTGCTTTCAGCAGTCTGTATGACTGTCAATGGAGAGCTATCGGTCCGATCAAGGTGCGTCGGTTTGAGCCTTCTGTCGATGAACGATCAGCAAACGAATTTAAGCGCCCGTAAAGAATTTCCTGCTGCTCAATCGGACTCAGTCTCGCTGGAAACCACGCGAACACAGTGCGTGCAGTCTGGCTCGGACATGTTTCCGATGATTCCTGAATTCTCTGCAAATCACCCTGAGTTCAGTCGAAGTGCCAAACTCACGTCAATCAATGCCATGACCTCCGAGTTCTCGGTGGACATTGTTCCGGTTCTGAAGCGTACCGCAATCTCGTCTGGTTCAACCTCCTGAGCCAGAGGAATTGCGGTATCGAATCGCAGTCATTCGACAAGTCACATCGAACGTTCGCTGGGGATGACAATTTCGTCATCTCTGGAATCTGACGCTGTTTTTCGCGAGGAGTTTTCTATGTTGTTGCGTACTCGAAAGTCGGGTTTCACCCTGATCGAACTGCTGGTGGTCATCGCGATCATCGCTGTTCTTATCGCTCTGTTGCTGCCAGCTGTGCAGCAGGCCCGTGAAGCGGCCCGCCGCTCACAATGCAAGAACAATCTGAAGCAACTCGGCTTGGCTCTGCACAACTACCACGACACCTACAACAAGTTCCCATCGGGCTTCGTGTCGATGGCTTGGCCATCCACAACATCGGCAACCACTGAGCTCTCATGCTGGAGTTGGGGAGCCATGATTCTGCCTTACATCGATCAGGCTCCGATGTACAACCTCGTCCAACCAGGAACGATCTCCCTGGCTGCTAATCTCGCAGCTGGCGGTGCACAGGCGACAGCTCTGACCACTCCTCTGCCGGGCTTCATGTGTCCCAGTGACACCGGTCCCAACTTGAACGACTTCAATGCTTCGTACGCTGTCACTGCAGCCGAGCAATCTGCTGCCGGATTTGGAACGTACGACCGTCGTGCGACTTCGGATGGGACTAATCGTATCGCCATCGCGAAGTCAAACTACGTTGGTGTGGCCGATTCGGGTGACAGCGGAACTCCCGCTTGGAATCCTGCGACATACGGTCCTCCGCTCGGACTCTTCTCGGCCAACTCTGGCAATGGAATCCGTAACATGACCGACGGAACCAGCAATACCCTGATCGTCGGCGAGCGAGCGTTCAAGTTCGAAGGACTGACCGCTGGTGCAGGTAATGCACTAGGCTTCGGCATGACTTCAACGGGAGCATACGCAGGTTTGTATGCTCGCTCCGCACTGGCCATTTATGGAATCCCCTACTGGGGCATTAACCAGTCAGTGAACAACGAAGAACACCAGACCCGTGGCTTCTCCAGCACCCATGTGGGTGGTACTCACTTCGTCATGGGTGACGGTGCCGTTCGCTTTATCAGCGACAACATCGACCACAAGCCCAACAGCATCGGGGGTGCTCCAGCCACAACTGGAGGCGGACACGGTGGATCGACGTACGTCGACAGCACCTTCGAGTACCTGCTCACGATCGCCAATGGCGAAGTGGTGGGTGAGTTCTAGTCCATGTTTCTGCTCCATCTTCCAGACAAACATCTTATCTGGAAGATGGCAGTGGAACTCAGGTGCGATAATCTGTGAAGCCAAGATCTGATTCAAATTCTGATCCGCTCGCAGGTTTCACATCCAAGCTGACGTTTGAGCATGATGACCGGTCCCAGCCCGAGTGCATGGGTCCGGTCGTTTTCTGATGCCACTCATTGAATGACATCATGAAGGGGGCGGTTATCGCTTACCCCTCTGAATTATTCCGAGCGGTATCGAGCGGATGCCGAGTCCATCATGATGGCTGGCTCAATGATCAATTTCTATCTCAACGGTTCTCTGTTGAGATATCACTGTGAGGCCTACTTCAATGATTGTGAATCACAAATCTGCAACTGTGTTCCTACTCGCTGCCCTGACATGCATGCTGACCGGGTGCGGAGGAGCTGATATTCCCGAACTGGGAGATGTCAAAGGCGTCGTCAAGATGAACGGGGAACCCGTCAAAGGCATTGATGTGGTTGCGTACCCGGTTGATGGACGCCCAGCGTTTGGCAAGACTGATGAAAACGGGGCCTACTCCCTTATGTTCAAACATGGGATCTCTGGCACGAAAGTTGGCCAGAATCGTATCTCTCCGACTTGGACCAACGGTGGTCCGACAGTCCCTAAAGAATTTACGGAGATGATGTTCGACATTAAGCCAGGTGAGAACACTATCGACTTCGACATGAAGTCTGACTTACCCGCGTGGAAGGGTGTAACGGCTCCCTCGAAGAAGCCGAAGAAGCAAGTTCCCCTCGATTGATTCCCTATCCAAAAGGGATTGGAACGGTGATGAGCGAAGGGTGGTATGCTTGGCCTTCCCTCAAGTAACGCTCGTAGAATCATTCGCCCTAGATAGAAAATGGACTCGCGGGTCTCTTTCATTCAGAGAGGCCCGCATTTTCTTGTTATGTGTATGAGTGCTGGACGATTACGGAGTCGTTGATTGTGGGGGGCCATCGATGAATCAGTGTCTTCGTTTCCCCCTGAGTTCACTGCTTATACTATTCGCTCTGATTTGCTGTGGCTGCGACCAAGATCGCACTCCAGAATTGGGATACGTGAAGGGCAAAGTCACGATAAATGGCAAGCCCTTGGCGGGGGCAGACATCGAAGCCAGACCGATTCGAGGACGACCGGCTTACGGCATCATTCAGCCCGATGGCTCGTTTGAGATCATGTACAAAAAAAACATTCCCGGGACACTCTTGGGAAAAAACCACTTTTCTCCCGTCTGGCCAACGAGCGTTCGCGGGCCAAGCTTTCCTGATGAATATCTCAACATTGAGTTCAATGTAAAGCCGGGTGAGAATACATTTGTACTGGAAATGAAGTCCGATTCGCAGACTTGGGTCGACTTCGAGCCAATAGCCATTTCAGGCAATTCGACTATTACTCCAGTTGACCAACCCTAATGACCTGCCGCTAAATGCGTTTCCAGCTGGTGCACCACTTCAATCCCCAACCCCGCCCCCTCCGGTATCCGCACACAGGCCGGTTCAGTCATCAGCGGCGTTTCGATCGACCGTTCAGTGTGGAAAAACGCCCCAATGATGTCGGCGGCGTAGCGTTCGACGCAGATGTTCGGGATCGCGGCACACGCATGGGCCATGGTGGCTGAGCCGATATCCCACTCCATGTTGCTGCCGATGGCGCAGTGCACGCCAGCTGCTTCCGCCAGTGAGGCGATCGCCAGCGTATTGAGCAGCCCGCCGTTCTTGCCCGGATAGACACTGATGATGTCGGCCGCTCGCAGCTGGATACAGCGCAGGGCATCCTGCACGGTGAAAACCGATTCGTCCGCCATGATGGGCAACCGGATGTTTCGCCGCACCTCGGCCAACCCCTCCAGGTCGAGGCGATGGACCGGCTGTTCCACGAAGAGGACACCATATTCTTCCAGATACGGTGCGGCTCGAATCGCCTCGTTGACTGACCACCCGCCGTTCGCATCGACTGTGATCCGGACCTCTGATCCGACCGCTTCACGCACCAGTCGCAGCCGCTCAATGTCATAGGACAGCGGGTCATGTCCGACCTTCAGCTTGATCGTCTGGAAACCCTCATGAACCATTCGCCTCGCCGCGTCAGCAGACTCCGCGGGCCCGACCGGCATGACGGGGAATCGCAGCGGCAGCTGTCCCTCACGCACAGCTCCCCCGAGCAGCTGATAGACCGGCGTATTGAGTGATTTCCCAAGGATGTCGAACAGGGCCATCTCCAACCCCGCCTTGGCGAATGGATTGGCAAACGTCTTCGATAGCCGATCCATACAATGCCGAATCCTACGGGGGTCCTCGCCGATCAGACGCGGGCTCAGGTGCGTATCGATCAGCGCCTTGGCCCCCAGGCTGGTCTCACCGCTCCAGTCAGGGGAAGCTGTGACTTCGCCGCCCCCTTCGATCCCGCAGTCGGTGTGGACAAAGATCAGCAGCAGTCGCGATTGAAATCGGAACCCCTTGGCGTCCTTGACCTGCCCAACCCGGCGATCAATGGGGACGGTGACGGGAAGTGTTTCAATCTGGGTGATCTTCATGGGGCTGATCCTGTCACGGAGTCTGCACAGTGGCCTGCTGATGGAATTCGATCATGGCACGGGCCAGGGTGTCTACTGTGCCATTCAGCCAAGTCTGCCCGAGCTCGGATTTCGCCCGGTCGGGACTGTCGGTGTATCCATCGATTTTCTGCCAGGCTCCGTGGTGTTCCGCCCGATAGGGACGGACGAAGCCTCGTGGGTCGGTCGAAGTCGCTTCGTCTCGGTGCGGGAGCGGATGGTGAACCAGTTCGGGCCGCAGTGCCAGGATGTTCGACGTCTCAAACTTTCCCGCGTGGCCCGGCAACCGACAGTCGATGTGAGCATCCAGCTTCACCAGCACGTCCCACGCCACGGTCCAGTACGAAGCAGCCGCGATGCTCACCGGATGCAACAAAGCCAGATCGCGAGCGACAAGTTGCAGCAGCTCATGATTTCCACCGTGCCCGTTGACGAGGAACACCCGGCGAAACCCGCATTGAATCAACGACTCCGTCAGATCGTACACGACGCGGTAGTAGGTCTCACTGCCGATCGACATTGTCCCGCCAAACGGGATGTGGTGGTGCGAGGACCCAAACGGCAGTGACGGAGCCACCACCACAGGAATCGACACTGCAGCCTGCGCAGCGGCCCGACGCGTGAGTGACTCGACGGTCAGCGTATCTGTCCCCACGGGCAGATGTGGCCCGTGCTGCTCTGTCGCCCCCAGCGGCCAGACCAGCAACCCTCCCGCAGATGCGGCAGCATTCGCCTCGTCGCGAGTCATCTCTTCCAGGAGCAAATGAGCAGCCATCGTCCGACCTTTGTGATTTACTTCGCGGGCTTCGTCGACTCGGTCAGAAAGCGTTTCAGGACGTTCGACGTGATCCGTGAAACTCCGTCATCGACCAGCAGGCACGGCACCCAGGTAATCGAACCCACCGAGAAGACTGCCCCTCCGCTCGCCGTCTCGTAACTGACAATCTCGGCCCCCCCCTCATCGCGGTTCATGCCCTTGGCCAGCAGTTCAGTCCCCGGCGGAGAGTGAGGGCTGCGTTTGTCGGTCTCATGCCCCGAGGCCCCGCCGGGAATGCGTTCCTGCAGGCTGTTCTCCCCGAAGATATCCCCGTTCTTGAGCCCTGTCTCGGCAAACGCCCAGTGGTCGTCCTTGATAACGCGGTACGGAGCAGCCGTCATGATCCCGGTGTCGGTACAGACCACTCCCAGCAGATTGGCCTCCGACTCCAGCGTGCGAGCCATGCGGCTGTCACAGTAAAAGTCGGGGTTGTCCGGGTGCGGCATTCCCAACTCGCCTCCGAGTGTCGGAGCCAGATGCGTTTTGAACCGCAACTGGTCTTCTCCAATGAACTCGACTTCGCAGTTGAGTCCGTTTCCTCCGAGA
>QWOR01000239.1 GCA_003669575.1 Planctomycetota bacterium
CGTTCGAAATCTCAGCACGACGGAGTTGAACCTGCTGGCCAGCACGCACTTCGCGGAAGATGCAACGCTGCAGTATGGTCGCCGGATCTGGGCTCCCCCGAAATCGGTCATAAACTCCTGGCATCTCATCAAGATGCCTGAAGCGAAGGCGGATCAAAAGTTTTTTGAACTGCGCACGCTTGTGACGACACGGGAAGGAGACGTTGAGACACTGGCCAAGACTGACATGGGAGCCATGCAGTTCGACCAGGGCTTTCAAATCGCAGACGCGAAACAAGTGACCGTGGCAATCATTCCCGCTGGCATGCAGGAATCGAGAAAGTCATTGTGGTCAAACTCCGCCGACTTTCTGCGGACTGCCCGTAACGACAGAGGGATGAACACGAATCTGGCGGACGCAATGCATGAGCCGCTCCTTCCAGCGACGGAAGAGGCTTGGGATGTGGTGGATCACCTGATAATTGCCGACGACCGCATTTCCGATGATCTGGCCGGAATCAGCTCGATTCGCCGCTGGGTGGCCGGTGGTGGCTCGATGTGGATCATGGCCGATCAGGTGTCACCAGAACTGCTGGAAAAACTGATCGGAGATGAAGCTGCCATCTCTGTTGTTGATCGAGTCGAATTGACTCACGTTTCTCTCATAAAGGCCGTCGGCGCTGAAAGCTTTCCCCCCTACGAGCGCGACCTGGATCGCCCTGCCCCGATGGTTCGCATTGTGGCAGAAAACATCGAGCCCGCATTCTACGCCGACGGCTGGCCCGCCGCGTTCTGGAAGTCGTACGGCGAAGGGCGAATTCTTGTGACGACTTTGGGATCTGATGGCTGGCTGCGGCCTCGCAAACCGGAGGACCCTGTATCAAATGCGGGCGTTCTTCACCAGTCGATCTTCATAGGCGGCGATCCGCTGAATAACCTTTCGGCTGGATTTTTCGTTCCGAAGTCACGAACAGCGTTTAACCAAGAAATCGTCGAGGATCAGGTTCGCGAGACGATCGGTTACTCCATCCCGAGCCGAAATATCATTCTCGGAACACTCTTGGGATTTACAGGCGTGTTCGCCATTTGTGCCGCGTGGCTCAGCCGATCGGGCAGCCTCGAATGGCTGGGGGCGGCGACTCCCGTGGCCACTCTGATCTCTGCAGGAATTCTGGCCTCGACGGGTGTGTACTATCATTCAGCAGTCCCCAGTTCGACCTCGGTTATACAACTGGCGCAGGCGGTCCCGGGGACCGATGACGTGCGATTGACGGGCGTCGCTGGCATTTACAACGGGGGCGGAGAAACCAAGGGAGAGATCTCAGGCCAACGCGGTGGATTGGTAGTTCCCGACATGTCAGGTCTGGAAGGGATGACCCGTCGACTGGTATGGACGGACACTGACCGCTGGTCCTGGGAAAATATCACGCAGAAACCGGGGATGCGTCTCGCATCCACCGAAACTTCGATCCCAGTTCCACTGGCCCTGGTGGCGGAAGCCCGAATCGATGCCAATGGTCTTTCCGGTCGGGTGTTGTTGCCTGAAGGAATGCAATTGTCGGATGCCATCATAGCGACACCGACCGGTCGAATTGCGCTCAACATGACAAATGATGGGAACTGGACAGCTGATCAGAATTCCACGCTTCTTCCCGGTCAGTTCATTAAAGCCAGCATTCTCGGAGACGAACAGCAACGTCGAACTCGAATCCTGACCGAGTTGTTGAAAGCCCAACCGAACAAACGAGTGCCCTCAGTTCCAATGGTCTATGGTTGGACGAAAGCTTGGGACACAGGATTTAACTTCGGTCAAGATGCTCCTGTGAACGGATCCTCACTGGTCGCGATTCCGATCAGCTGGACGGCGGGAGCCCCCGATCAGGAATGCACATTGCTGAGCCCACTACTAACGTTCCAGGAAGTGACGGGACCGGATGGGTATCGCCCCGGTGGATTCTTTGATTCACGGAACAATAAATGGCAGGAGAAATCCGGAGAGTCGGCCAGTTGGATAGGGTTTGAGCTGCCTCGCCGAATCATGCCAGTCACGCTGAAGCGGGCTGAGATCACGATGAAGGTGAAAGGGGCCGTGGGGCGACTCCAGATTTCCGGGTTTAAAGACGGCCAGGTTCAACCGATTCAGACGTGGGAGAATCCGGTTGGCACGTTGACGTACACGATTGAAGATGGATCGCTGATTCCCCTGGACGCCAACGGTCGATTCATCATCCGCATTGATGCCGGACTCTCCAACCTGGCGGCGTACAGCCAAGGATCGGCGACAGGCGGTGAGGGCGCGACCACCACCGATGGAGACGGAGCAAGCGCACCAGTTCCAGCGGCTCCAAATCTCACCAATCCGACAACCTACTGGCAGTTTGAAGAGATCTCCGCTCGGATCACGGTGGTCACTCCTTCATCGGATCGTCCATCACAACCGACTCCGTGATCGTGTCCGACAGGACACACCTCTTACTCCGTCCCGCACTCCTTGCCCATTTCTATCATGAGCGACCAAGCTGTCATCGACATCCGCAATCTCACCAAGAAATATGGTGAGTTCACGGCCCTCAACAATCTCTCACTGCAGGTTCCTGCGGGGCACGTACTGGGTGTGGTCGGCCCGAACGGAGCGGGCAAGACGACGACAATTCGCATGCTTGTCGGTCTGCTCCGCCCTACCAGTGGTACGGCCATGATCGCCGGTGCCGACTGCGTGAAGCAGGCTCGAGAGATCAAGAAACTGGTCGGATACATGCCCGACAAGTTCGGGTCCTACGACAACATGCGAGTTCATGAGTATCTCGACTTCTTCGGTGCCGCCTACGGCATCAAGCGTAAGGCCCGTATCGCCCGAGTCGAGGAGGTGATGGAGATCGCCAACGTCACTTACATGAAGGATAAGTACGTCGAAAGCCTGAGCCACGGTATGTCCCAGCGTGTCGGCATCGCTCGGACCCTGATTCACGACCCGCGCGTGATCATCCTCGACGAACCGGCCAACGGACTTGATCCCCAGGCCCGTATCGAGATGCGAGAGCTGATTCTGAAGCTGGCCCGCATGGGAAAAACCATGTTGGTGACCAGCCACATCCTGCCCGAACTCGCGCGTATCTGCGACACCGTGGCCATTATCACGCACGGAACTCTGCGGGCCTGCGGCACTGTGGAAGAGATCGGACAACAGGTCTCCCAGCGTCGTACGCTGGAGGCTCAGTTGCTTAGCCCCGATGTGGTCTCCAAGACCGCAGCCGTTATCCGCAAGTGCATCGAGCCAGATGCGGAAGTCACTGAAATCCCAGCTGAGTCGATTGTCCGTTTCAGTACAGCTGCAACAGAGTCACACCTGACCAAGATGCTGGCCTATCTGGTCAAGGCTGGGCTTCCGGTCACGCAGTTCCATGAGCTGCAAACCGACCTGGAAGAGGCGTTCATGACATTCGCCAAGTCGAAACCCGGAACAATCCCCGGCGAGAACATCCCCCAGCCCGCACCGACAGACCAGCCGGTGGCGGCCAAGAAGGGAGGAGCAGCTCGTGGCTAATCCCATTATTCAGCGAGAACTGATCGGCACGCTGCGGAGTACTCGCACGGTCATTGCACTCGGGTTGTTATCACTGATATTCACCCTGCTCGTGGCAATTCGTTACCCGACGGAACCTCGCATGGCCCTCTCAGGGGCTCGCTCGCAGGAAGTGTTCAAGCTGTTCATATTTGGCTTGCTGGGAGCCTTGCTCCTACTGCTCCCCGTGTTCCCAGCGACGAGCCTGGTGAAGGAACGCAACCGAGGAACTCTGGGGCTCCTGCTGAACACGCTGCTCGGCCCATGGCGAATTTTTCTGGGTAAGTTGACCGCTTCGTTCAGTCTGGCGGTCCTGATGTTGTTCGTCAGTCTTCCAGCTGCCACAGCCTGCTTCGCACTGGGCGGGGTCGATCCAACGACAGGCTTGGGAGGATGCTATCTGGTGTTGCTGCTGACAGCACTGGAGCTCTGTGCCATCGCATTGTTGATGAGCAGTTCCGCCACGTCATCGGACGCCGCGATTCGCACAACTTACGGGATCGTCCTCTCGCTCAGCTTGATCACGCTGTTGCCCTACTATCTGTTCGTGGGCAACGGCGGTCTCATCGAGACGGCATCCGATTGGTTGCGATGCCTTTCTCCGGTTTCGGCGATCACTGCGTTACTGGGTGGTGCTGATGCCGCGAGCCACGGGATTTCTTCAACCTCGAACGTGCCGCTGCGATTCGCAATGCTGTCGATTGCAATCACGATTATCTGCTCGCTCTGGACGACCAGTCGGCTCAACTTCACCCTGTTCGACCGCTCTCGCAGCCCTGGCACGATCGTCGATGACCAGAGTGCCAAGATCAAGTTCTTCCGACGACTGATGTTCATCGTCGACCCAGGTCGCCGGTCGCGTGCCATGAGTTCTTTCGTCAATCCCGTGATGGTGAAAGAATTCCGTTGCCGGAAGTTCGGTCGTCTGCACTGGCTGATACGGCTGGTTTCAGTTTGTGCCATTTTGTCCGTGGGATTGGCCTTTGTCACAGCGACGCGAACGGTCGCCTGGGACGTGGCGACAATCGGAGGAATCATGGTCATCCTGCAGGTGACCCTGATTGTGTTGCTGACCCCCAGCCTCACCGCGGGCTTGATCTGTACTGAGCGTGAGTCGGGTGGATGGGTCCTGCTGCAGATGACTCCCATGTCGATCCCCAGAATTCTATGGGGAAAGCTTCTCTCCGTGTTCCTCACCCTCGGATTGCTGTTGTGTGCCACGCTGCCAGGTTACATCGTCATGGTGTGGATTGATCCGGGCCAGCGTCCCCAGATCGAACGAGTGGTCATCTGCCTGCTGGTGATAGCTGTCTTTGCCACCCTCAGCAGCGCGGCCATCGGAAGCCTGTTCCGCTATACGGCCACTGCCACGGCTGCTGCCTATTCATTTCTGATTGCAGTCTGCACGCTGCCCCTGCTTGTATGGATGGGACGCGGCGCGCCATTCGGTCAGGACACTGTGGAGAATGCTCTGATGATCAATCCGATCGCTGCTGCTCTCTCCGTAATCAGGTTCCCTGGATTCGAAGAATACAACCTGATCCCAAGCCACTGGATTCTGGTTGGAATCGTGTCAGTGATCAGTATCCTGGTCCTCTTCTTTCAAACCCTTCGCCTTTCCCGCCCGCAGTAAGGTTGCCATGCGTTTCGTCGCTTTCGTCATGCTGATCACCGGGGCAGGTCTGTGTTCATTCGCTGATGCGGAGACACGAGTTCCGGTTGCCCCCAGCTTCCTGATGGATCTCGAGCCAGATGAAAAGGCGCTCCCCGAACCGTTCTTTCTCCATCCCGATCTGTTTGGGTTGTGGAAGGTCGCACTCGCGCACCCCGAATCCGAAATGCGTCGGAATGCGGCCGAAGCAATCTCCACTGCTCACAAGAAAGGGCACGAAGGATTGTCGACCTTTGAACCAGACTTGCTGAATGTGCTGAAACAGGAAAAACCCCTGTCGGCATCGCGTTACGCGGCCGCAAAGGCGCTGATCACAATCGACAGCCGAAACTCCGCAGCCGCGTTGTTTGAAGCATCACAAAACGATGGCAAGGACATGCGTCAGCTGGTTGAACCCGTGCTGGCTGACTGGGGCTTTGCTCCGATTCAGGAAGTGTGGTCCAAGCGGGTCCAGACCGCAGGTACGCCTCGTCGCGAGTTAGTTCTGGCGTTTCGCGGACTTGCCAAATGCCAGGTCACGGCAGCCCAGGGTGATCTCATTCAAATTGCGACTAATGTGACACAGCCTGCAGATATCCGACTGGCTGCAGCGAAGGCCGCTGGCGAGCTGTCCGACACGGGACTGGAAGAAGTCGTCCTGAAGCTGATCTCTGGAGAATCAGCAGCCATTATCGACCGACTCTGTGCTGTTTCACTGCTTGTGAAGCAACGTTCTACGCAAGCTGTCGAGTTAAATACAAAAATGGCAGGAGACGCCGAGCCCGCAGTCGCTGGGCAGGCACTGCGAAATCTCTTCGAGACTGATCCCCAGACGGTTCTGCCAGTGGCTGAAGCGAGCCTTAAGAATCCTGATGCCTCCGTTCGACGTGTGGCGATTGAAGCATATCTCAAGATCCCGACCGCAGAGAGGATCGAAGTTCTCGCTACGCACTTGAGCGACCCTCATCCGGAACTTCGATCACTGATCCGGGAAGGCTTCATTACCCACCGGGAGAATGCCGAGTTTGCGGATTTGATCCTCGATTTGTCGATCAAGGCCCTCAATGGCGACGAATGGCGAGCTCAGGAACAGGGTGCTCTCCTCGCTGCCACATTTGACCGGAAGGAAACGGCCTCGCGACTGGTAGAACTGCTGCCATCGGATCGCCACGAAGTTGCGATCGCAACCGCCTGGGCCTTACGTGTCCTCGCCGTTCCCGAAACTGCCGAAGGGATCGCCAAGCAACTGGATCGACAGACCAAGCTCGTGACATATTTGGAGGTGGAGATCGAGACCCAGATTTGCCATCTCTGTGAAGCCTTAGCTGTCTTCAAGTACAAGCCAGCCACTTCCATCATGGAGCACTACATCCCCAAAGGCGTTCAGTACAGCCCGCTGGCACGTTCGGCGGCAATCTGGTCACTCGGCCATATCTACGCCGATGTCGCTGCCGGTTCTGACGGGCCTCAAGAGGAGAACGCCCTGACCAAGGCCGCTCAATTCCTCGGGGTTAAGGAGCAATCGGATGTTCAAATCGCAGAAAAGCTCGCGGGGGAGTTCATGGGACGAGTGGAAGACACTGAATCTAACAATCCAGAGGCTGAGGAAGTGCGACGGACCAGTGCCCTCGCCATTGGCTGGATCAAGGCTGCATCTCAGCTGGATAACCTGAAGACCAAGATCGGCGACGAAGCGTATAGTAATTCAATGGTGGAACTGGCCATGCGATGGGCCATCTTGAGGATTTCAGGAGAGGCAGTGCCCATCGTTGCCCCAACCCAATTTGAGCGGACTGGATGGTTCCTCGAGCCTATCAACCGAATCGAGCCTCGCAGGAGTGGTGTCGCGCAATAAGGCCGCTCATTGCGCAGCAGCTGACCGTCTCCGGTTCACGGTTAACCCCATCACCAACTGGGGAGTCTCGACAACAGGTCGTGGCTCCCTTTGGTTTTCCGGAATGACCTCGATCAACTACGTCGTGTAATCGGCGTTAAGGCGCACATATTCAGCAGTCAGGTCGCTGGTCCAGAAGCGGACCGACTCCTTGCCGAGAGTGAAGGTCAGAACGATCCGGACTTCACCAGTGGCCATGGCCTGCGACACCGCATTGGCATCGAAGTCGACCGGGGCTCCCTCGCGATAAAGTGGAATCTCATTCACCGACAATGAACAGTCCTCCTCGCGGAACGGAATTCCTGCATACCCTGCTGCGGAGACGAATCGGCCCCAGTTCGGATCATTTCCGGTGATCGCGGTCTTCACGAGGGCACTGTCGGCCACCGTCTTGGCAATCCGGAACGCAGCCTCCCGCGTTGGTAAACCGTGAACATCGATCGTCACGAAGTGCCCTGCCCCCTCGGCATCTCGAATAATCAATTGGGCGAGAGCCATCGCCACGTCGTCAATCGTGGTTTGCAGCAAGGACTTGAGTTCGGCAGGGATTGCACCCGCCTGCCCATTGGCAAGCAGCAGCACTGTGTCACTGGTGCTGGTGTGACCGTCGACACTGATACAGTTGAAGCTGCGATCGACGGCGTGTTTGACCAGAGAATGAGCTTCTGCGGATGAGATCGCCACGTCGGTCATCATGACCGACAGCATGGTTGCCATGTTGGGGGCGATCATCGCCGCCCCCTTGCACACGCCGGTCACCGTCCAGGTTTTTCCACCCGAAGTCAATTTGCGGGTCACGACCTTGGGCACCGTATCGGTCGTCATGATCGACTTGGCGGCAGTCTCCAGGTGGTCGGGGGTGGAACCCAACTTCTTGGCGACGGCGGGGATGCCGGCTGCGATCTTTTCCTTGGGAAGGAAACGACCAATCACACCGGTCGAGCACACCAGCACATCCTCAGCTGTAGCGCCAATTTCGGCGGCGACAGTGGCGGCCATCCACTCGGCGTCAGCGATGCCTCGGTCCCCCGTACAGGCGTTCGAATTCCCGGAGTTGATCACGACGGCACGTGCGGTCTGACGCGGCAACCGGCTGCGCGAGACTTTAACCGGAGCCCCGACCACAAGGTTCTGCGTGAAGACCCCAGCTGCAGCACAGGGGGTGTCGGAGACGAAGAGCGCGAGATCGAGTTTGTGCGGATCAGCCTTGATCCCGCACGCATGCCCGCCAGCTCGAAACCCCAGCGGAAGACTGAC
>QWOR01000233.1 GCA_003669575.1 Planctomycetota bacterium
ATGCGTTCCTTGGCCGCGTAGCCGCGGAACGGATCGTGAACACCTTCGTGGGACATCTCGATCACCTTACGGTGCTGGCCCACGACAAAGAGGGTTCCGACTTTGTGGCTCTCGCGACCTTCGCGTCCGATTTCCACAGCCAGGTCAACTACCCGTCGGAGCGTTTCGAGTGGGACGTGAGTTTCCAGCCGCTGCAGGTCTCGCGTCGTCAGTCGAGCCAGACGCTCCGAGAGGCTGATGACGCTGATGGTGTCGATGTGCTCACGGTCAAATGCTGTGTAGACGACGACCACCTTGTCTCCCGTGGAGACGAGGTTGTCGGCAATGGCTTCGAGCAGGGCCTGGCTGACCTGGACCTGCCGCGTGTGCGGTTCGTGGATCAAGGGAACCAGCGTGACTTTGTCCTCAAGGCAGGCCTGCTGCACGTCGGGTTTATGCGAAGCAACGATTAAAGGCGTTTTTCCAACGATCGATTTGACCGCGTGCAGGTCGTACGGGACGTCAGCCAGCAGTAAAATTGCAGTGGCTCGAGCCCCCCCCACGAGAGAAGCTGCAGCTGTCAGCAGACCAACTAATGTCGGGGGGAGTGATTGCCGCGCCATAAACCTGAAGCCAATTGAAACGAGAGCCGACTGAGTTGAGCAAAGTCCTACCGTCGTCGAAGTTTAGGCGACGTGTGGCCTCCGTCAATTCGCGAGCCCAAAAAGCGAAAAACACTCGCCGATAGCAGGTTTTTCATTCAGCAATGAAATGTCGATTTGCTCGACACTTGGGACTGGCTAACAGAAGAGTTTACGCCCAGCGCTGCTCCTCTTCTCGCCGCTGGGCTCGATCCCAGAGCAACGAGACGACTTCCTGATTCGCATCCGGGAATCGCAGCCCGCACAACTCGCGCAGGTCGACCCAGCGGAACGGAGGCGTTGGCGTCAGATCCGCCTCCGGGAACTCCGGAACACTGAGGTAGAAGCTGAGGTCGACCGTGGCGTGCGAGTACTCGAACCGCCGGTGGTAGAGTGGCTGGGTGACGATGATGGAAAGATTTGTCTCTTCCTTACATTCGCGTACAGCACACGCGGAAGGCGTCTCGTGAGCGATACATTTTCCCCCGGGAAACTCATCGTAGCCTGCGAGTGGACCCGTGGGGCCGCGAACGCCGACCAGATACCGATCGGCGTGCTCGACCACTGCGATCCCGACACGCACCAGCTTGGGAGGCATGGGGAAATCCTCAAGAAGCGAAAGGGCAAAAGGCAAGGAAGCGTATGGCGAATAGCTGATCGCCAGACTCGAAGCAGCGATTGACCTCTGGCCATCAGCCATCCGCCAATCGCCATCTGCCTCTTCTCTAACCTTCCGACGCTGCTTCTGCCTTGATGGCGTCGAGCGGAGGTCCACCCATGACATGGTATCCGCAGTCAACGTGCAGGGTTTCGCCCGTGACGCCGCTCGACAGATCGCTGAGCAGGAACATACCGGTCTTCCCGACTTCCTCTTCGCTGATATTGCGACGCAAAGGAGAGAAGGTCTCATACAGGGTCAACATTTTCTTGAAGTCACCCACGCCGCTGGCGCTGATCGTTCGGACAGGACCGGCGGAGAGAGCGTTGACGCGAATGCCCGAAGGACCGGTTTCGCTGGCCAGGTAAGTGACCGCACTTTCGAGAGCTGCCTTGCACAGCCCCATCAGGTTGTAACCGGGGATGACGATCTCGCCGCCGAGGTAGGTCAGCGTCAGGATGCTGCCACCCGCGTTCATGATCGGCTTGGCCCGACCGGTCATGGCGATCAGACTGTAAGCACTGATGTCCATGGCCAGCTTAAAGCCATCGCGGCTGACGTTGTAAACCGGCCCGGTCAGGTCCGCGGGAGGCGCAAAGGCGATCGCATGGAGCATGAAGTCGATCTGTCCCAGTTCGCTCTTGATGGTGGCGAATGTGCGGTCCAGATCGGCATCACTCTGAACGTCACACGGGATGACGAATTTGGCACCGATCGGGTCGACCAGCTTCCGGACTTTGTTTTCGTTCTTGGGACGGGCGGGGTCCTTGTCGGGCATGTGCGTAAAGCCCATGACAGCACCCTCTTTGGCGAGTTGCTGTGTGATGGCCCAAGCGATCGAGTGGTCATTGGCGATGCCGAAAATGACGCCCTTTTTGCCGTCGAAAAGACCCATGGCTGTTCCCTCTCAATGTGCGAAATCCGTGGTTCACGGTGAAGGAGAGAACATAACGAAGTCTTCACAACCGATCAACGCGGGGCTTGGCGATCCGTGAACACCCATAGACCAACGCTGATGAAGTCGGATTTTACCGCTTCAATCCGCATACCTTCCCAGCATTTTTCCCCATGTCCCGACCGGTGGACGACCGTGTTGCGTATGAATCACTCGGACGTGTCGGCACCACCCGGTTTGCAGGCCATTTAGAGCTTGAGATTTTCAGGCAACCGGTAGACCAGCTTGGCGTTCCCCGACCAGAGTTTTTCCCGATCGGCAGCTGGGCGGGTCTCGATGATCTTGGTCAGAGCCGAAATCCAGTCGCTCAGAGGAGCACCGAGCAGGCACACTGGCCAGTCACCGCCGAAGACCACGCGGTCCGGACCAAAGGAGTCGAGGCAATGATTCACCACGGGAGCCAATGTCGCCGCTGTCCAACCCGGTTTGGCGGTCGCGATGATGCCCGAGATCTTGCAGAAGACATTCGGACGTTTGGCGAGAGCCTCGATGTCACGTTTCCAGGCCACAGGATCGTGGACCGGTTTCACTTCCCCCGCAGCAAAAGCAGTGACATCGGCGTTGCCGCAATGGTCAAGCACGAACCGCGTGTCGGGGCACTTCTCGGTCAGCTGCAATGCATCAGGCAAGTCATCGGGCCGCATACAGAGGTCGAAGTTCAGGTCCATCTTGCCGAGCAGCTGGATTCCCTTCACGAACTCCGGCTGCAGACAGTACCCCTTCGGAGTCGGATCGCCGTGCAGCACCTGACGCACGCCCTTCACATGGCCCGATGCGGCGTGCTTCTTGATGTAGCTCTCAAAGTCCTTCGATGCCGGACGTCCGCCAATGACAGCGGCGACCATCGGGTGCTTGGGGTTCTGGCACAGGCCGATCACGAGTTCCGCCTCCGCATCGAGCTGGGGTTCCTCAATGTCGATCTCCATGTAGACCGTCCGCATCAAGCGGCCCGCCGTCGCTGCTGCATATTCCTCGCTGCGGTAGTTGTGCTTGAGGATTGCCGGTGCCCCGGTCAGCCACGCCATCTTCTGCTTGGAGAGATCCCACAAGTGCTGGTGCGTGTCGATCCGCAGGAGCTGGGCCTCGGCTGCTTGACCGGCTGTTGGCGAAAGCGTGACCGCTCCCCCCATGACTGCAGCTCCGGTGGCGAGCACGGAATGACGCAGAAACTCGCGACGTGATTGAGTCATGGGAGCTGTCCTGAAATCGGATGTCGGAAGGAGATCGTCTCCCGGCACAAGCAGAAGCGACGCCGGAAGTTTATTCACTCGTTATGGACTTACGCCGGGCGCTGCGGATCACTCACCAGCGGCAGCGTTACCTTGCGACCGGTCCAGGCCGACTGGTAGATCGCGAGGATAATCTCGACGCTCTTGCGCCCTTCATAGCCATCAATGGCGGGGCGTTGTCCGGCGTTCACTGCCGCGATGAAATCCTCGAACTGTCGTTGGTGGCCGACGAAGGAGATCGCCTTCGGGTCGCTGGCCCCGCCCGAGTTGCCCGACTTCTTGGCCAATGACTCGCGGAGCGCGGCATCGCCCGCCTCTTCATTCTCGAACTGCCACATCAGGACGTCGTCCTGTTCGATAATGGCTGATCCTTGCGAGCCGTGAATCTCCGTTTTCTTCAGCAACCCTGGCCAGGCAGCTGTGGTGGCTTCGAGGGTACCGATCGCTCCGTTCCTGAATTTCACAACAGCTGCGCCAACGTCTTCGACTTCGATCCGCTCGTGGGCCAGTGTCGAGGTCATGCCGATGACTTCAACCACTTCGCCCATCATCCAGTAGAGCAGGTCGACATTGTGGATCGCCTGATTCATGTAGGCTCCGCCGCCGTCCAATGCCCACGTCCCGCGCCAATTGCCGCTGTCGTAGTATTGCTGCGTCCGCCACCACTTCACGTAGGTGTCACCCAGGGTCAGGCGGCCAAATCGCCCGGCATCGATCGCCTGCTTCAGGGCCAGATTCGCTGGGGAGAAACGCGAAGGCAGGATCGCCCCTAACTGAACCCCCGCCTTCTCACAGGCCTTGATGATCGCATCGCAGCGAGAGAGGGTGATTTCGAGTGGCTTCTCGACCAGCAAATGTTTTCCCGCCCTGGCAGCTTCGACAGCGGGCTCCATGTGAGCTCCACTGGGGGTACAGATCGTCACGATCTGGATGTCGGGATTGGCGAGGAACTGATCGAGATCGTCGTATCCCTGGCAGCCATATTCCTTGGAGAATTCGCCAGCCCGGCCCGGTACTCGGTCGAAACATCCGACGAGCTTCGCTCCCGGAATCGCTGCAATCGCCTTGGCGTGAAAGTGGGCGATCATCCCCGTTCCAATGATGCCGAACCCGTTTGTCATTGATGAGCCTCGATGAAGTGCTGGGGCACGATAAATCTTCCCCGGTCTGGAGGGTGTCAGAATGACTTCCCGCCCAGCGGATCGCAACCCAATTGAGGAGCGGGAACGGATTGTCTGGACCAGATGTCTATGTCAGAGTGAAATCAGCGATCGCCTCTTCGAGGCTCAAGAGGTGTGTGTCACCTCAGCCTGTGTAAACAACGTCCGAGGGTTCGTGAATATTCCCAGATTATCGCGGTCACGGTTCCCAACCTGTGTCCCGCCCTTGCAATTCTCCCCTGATCCTCAAAAATCCAGTTTCCCGCCGGGCGAGGTGCGCTTGAGGTGGGAGTTCTCGATGAGGTCTGCATGGTTGCTCGCAATTCCGCCAATGGTTCCGGAGACTCTCCCGCCGACGACATTCAGTTCGTTTCGATCAGTGACGAAACCCGTCGCAGATATCTGAACTACGCGATGTCGGTCATCATGTCGCGGGCACTGCCCGACGTTCGTGACGGTTTGAAGCCGGTACAGCGGCGAATCCTGTTCGCCATGTATGACGATCTGGGGCTGACCCCGGATGCGAAGTACGCCAAGTGCGCGAAGATCACTGGTGCCGTCACCGGTAACTACCACCCCCACGGCACGGTGTCGGTGTATGACGCCCTCGTCCGTATGTCGCAGTCTTTCTCGTTGCGAGAGCCACTGATCGATGGCCAGGGGAACTTTGGCTCGATCATCGGCTTGCCCCCGGCAGCTGAACGATACACAGAAGCCAAGCTGACCAAAGTCGCCGACCAGCTGATGAACGAGCTGCGGTATCGGACAGTCGACACCCGGCCGAATTACGACGGCACGCGTCAGGAGCCTGTGGTTCTCCCGGCACAGTTCCCGAATCTGCTTGTGAATGGAGCCTCGGGAATCGCGGTCGGCATGGCCACCAATATGCCACCGCACAACCTCGGTGAAGCGATCCGCGCTGCTGTGTTTCTGATCGATGAGCCCGACGCCAGTACCGCGAAGGTGATGACCAAACTGCGTGGTCCCGACTTCCCGATGGGGGGGCGCATCGTCACCGACCGCAAGGAGCTGTTAAAGGTCTACGAAGAAGGTCGAGGCTCGATCAAGATCCGCGCAGAGTGGGATCTCGACAAGGAGAAGGGCAAGGTCATCCCGAATCGGATCATCATCAACACGATCCCCTACGGCGTTGAAACCGGCCCACTGATGAGTTCGCTGGGTGAGATCCGCGACTCGCGCAAACTGCCCCAGCTGGTCGACATCGCCGATGAGTCGGACGACGAGCACGGCATGCGGATCGTGATCGAGATCAAGCCCGGAGCTGAGCCGGAAGCGGTGATGGCTTACCTCTTCAAGCACACGCGGCTGGAGGAGAGCTTCGCCTACAACGCGACCTGTCTGGTCCCTGATGAGCATGGCGTCCTCGGCCCGAAGCGCTGTGGTGTGGTCGAGATTCTCAAGTACTTCCTCGACTTCCGCCTGGCGACGGTGCGTCGACGGTTCGAGTTCCTGCTGGCCCAGCTGGAAAAGCGGATTCATATCCTCAAAGGCTTCGCGATCATTTTCGACGGTCTTGATAAGGCCTTGAAGATTATCCGGGCGAGCGATGGCAAAGCGGACGCCGCTGAGAAGCTGATGAAGGCGTTCCCGCTCGACAAGGAACAGACCGACGCTGTCCTCGAACTGGCGTTGTATCGCATCTCGAGCCTCGAAATCGGTCGTATCCGTGAAGAGCTGCAGGAGAAAGAAGCCGAGGCCAAACGTATTCGTCGCATCCTCGGCAGCGAGAAACTCCTGTGGGGCGAGGTCCGCAAGGAACTCGAACACCTCGGCGAAACCGTCGGGACGAAGCGACGTACGGCTCTTGGTTCTTCCGAGGAGATTGCCGAGTTCGATCCCCAGGCGTACATCGTTCGCGAGAATACGCACATCGTCATCTCGACCGAAGGTTGGGTGCGTCGGCTCGGTCGTATCTCAACTCTCGATAAGCTGCGGATGCGAGACGGCGACCAGTTATTGACCGTGTTGCCCTGCAGCACCCTCGATAATGCGATCTTCTTCAGTAGTGATGGGACTGCCTACACGCTACCGGCAGAGCAGATTCCGGCCAGCACGGGCTACGGCGAGCCGATCTCAAAGCATATTCGCCTGAGCGATGGGGCGACCATCGTAACGGCTCTGAGCACCGATACGCGGTTTACTCCGCCTGACACGCCGGTCGATGATCAACCAGCTCCAGCTCCCTATCTCATGATCGTGACGGCCAGCGGGCAGGTGATGCGGCTCTCACTGTCTTCATTCCGCCTGCCCTCGACGAAGACTGGTCGTCGCTACTGCCGACTGGTTGACGGGGACAAGGTCGTCCACACCGAGTTGGTCGAAGAGGCCGACACGATGTTCCTGATCTCGCGCGATGCCCGGTTGATCCACTTCGCTGTGTCTGATGTCCCGGTTTTGTCGGGAGCGGGCAAGGGAGTGCGGGGCATCAAGCTCGACGCGGGTGATGTCCTGCTGGGAGCCCAGAAGATGTCGCGTCCTTCGGACACTCTGAAGGTCATCAACGATAACGACAAGACAATGAGCTTCGGCCAGATGAAGTACACCGTGACCAGCCGGGGCGGGAAGGGTGTCAAGGTCGCCCATCGCTCAACGATCAAGTCGATCGTGCGGCTGGAACTCATCCTCCCTGACTGGGGCCAGGTCGAGGGCTAGTGTCACTCCCTCTAGATTCCTCGCCCTCCCGGAACATTGACTGCCCGGAGCATTCCCCGTGACCGAATGGATCACACAGCGAATGGCCGAAGCCCCCGCCAGTACCTGGACGGTGGTCGGGGCACTCGTCACAGCTGTGATCTGTGCGGTGCTGACTCGGCCGGCACTGGTGACCTGCGAAGCTCCGGTCCGCCGCTGGCCGCTGATCACGACGATCGTCGGGTTAGTCGTGGGGGCAGCTCTTGCGTATTGCATGGATGAGTTTCAGTGCCAGCGGACTCCCGAGGTGATCCCCAGCCAGACATGGCAGGATCTGCGAATCGTTTACCACGCAATCTGTCTCGGCTTCCTGCTGGTGATCACTGCCACCGACCTGGCATCTCTCTACATCCCGAACTTTGTGGTGAACTGGGGCCTCGCGATTGCGATGATTGGGGCCTTCGTCTCGGGTGAGTTGCAGATGGCCCACCTGTGGGTCGACTGGAACGAGGAGATTCCCGGCCTTCGCGGTCCTTATATCCCCGACTGGATCCAAGCCCACCAGCATTGGCACGCCCTCGCCTGGAGTCTTGTGGGAGCGATCGTCGGCTGGGTGCTGATCGACGTGGTGCGTCGGATCGCCGAGTTCGCATTGGGGAGACCGGCAATGGGGGCGGGCGATGTCACGCTGATGGCCATGATCGGGGCATTCCTCGGCTGGCAGGCGACGGTGATCGCCTTCTTCATCGCTCCGATTCTGGCGCTCGTACTGGGGCCGCTGGCTCGGCGAGTCTCAAAAGAGATGGCTGTTCCCTACGGCCCGTTCCTGGCGATGGGGGCAATTATCACCATGTTCGCCTGGCGGTGGATCTGGATGTTCGAGATCGACATCTCTTCCACAGGCCCCGATTCGATCGATGACCGGACGACTGCTTTTGCCGTCCGCCGGATGTTTGGTGACTGGATGCTGCTCACCGGGCTCAGCGTGGTCGCCCTCGTCGGGACGGTCGGTCTGATG
>QWOR01000151.1 GCA_003669575.1 Planctomycetota bacterium
CCACATCCGCCAGACCGATCTTCATGATCGGGATGTTCACGCCCCAGATCAAAGCCACGCCGAGCAGCGACAAATCGGGCCAGACCGAACGCTGCGGTTTGACATCCGTGGCGGGAGGGAGATTCACGCGTTCCGTTTCAGTCGACACTCACATATCCCGCAGTAAGGCAGGCACCAGTTCAACTCCGGGATACGATTCATCGAACACGCAGCAACATCACCCGGAGATGAGTTATATCGGCGAGGCACCACTCCGTGAACAGCACGCTTGCTGGCAGCTGCCGGTTCCCCGACACTGAGATCAGGACACCGCTCACATGCATCCCGCCGAACTCCCGATTCCCGAACTCCTCAAGCAGTGCGAAGTTGTTCGTACCCGACGATCCGGTCCCGGCGGTCAGCATCGCAACAAAGTGGAGACAGCCATCGTGCTGACTCACCTTCCGTCCAATCTGCAGGTCGAAGCCAGCGAGCGTCGCAGCCAGGCTGAGAACCTCGACGCGGCGGCCGACCGCATGCGGCGGACGCTGGCCATCGTTGTGCGCACCATGCGAGAGAGTGACACCATCCCCAGTGCACTCTGGCGGTCCCGCCTGCGTGGAACTCGCGTCGAGGTCAATGGCGAGCATGCCGATTACCCCGCCTTGCTGGCGGAGTCGCTCGATGTTCTGGCCCAAACCGATTGGAACGTCTCCGAGACCGCCCCCTTGCTACGTACGACAACGAGTCAACTCGTCAGGTTCTGGAAAAAAGAGCCACATGCGCTGGTTCGAGTCAATGACGAGCGTGCCAGACGAGGATTGGGGAAATTGGAGTAGTCGCGACGGCCGCTGCTGTCCGAACTTTTGGAAACCGGGAGTGTCAGCCAACGTGTTCCCCGCAGCCCGAATCACTGGCCCCTGACGAAGTGGCCAGCTATTGTTACATCAACGAACGCCACCGTTTGCACGTGGAGGCGTTTCCATTGCGCCCTCCCAGGAACTTTCCTCAATGCCCGCCTCCCGTCCCGCGATTGCCTTCCCCGGTGAACCCAAATCCAATGAGATTCGTGCCTCTCTCACCCAGGGCGAACCAATCGCATTGCGAACATTCACCCCCAGCCAGATCGTCATTTCGAAATCGGCGGGAACGTTCCACTGGACCAGCGACGGGCGGCGGCTCTACGACTACTCTTCGGGCGTCCTCGTCTCGAACCTTGGCCACAATCCGCGTCGCTGGCTGCAGCGATTCGCGCAGTATCTGGGCTGGACTGAAAACATGCTGTTCGGTGCCCCCGCTGCCGCGAACGAGTACGTCGCAGCTGTGCCACTGACAGCGTACAACGCGATGACCGAGATTGAAGGGCTGGCGGTTCAGAGACTGCTGAAGAGCATGCAGTCCTGTAAGGGTGGATCTCGCATGCAGTCTGTGATGTGGGCCGCGAGCGGTGCGGAAGCGGTGCAGAAGTCGCTCTGGGCGTGCCTTCATCGGGACAAGAATCGCGACATCATCATCGCGACCCGGTATGGGTTCCACGGCAAGAAGGGCTTGGCCGGAGCGGTGACTGGTTCCGAGACCGATCCTGATCGCGATCCACGCGTGAAGTTTATCTCCTTCCCACGCGACGAAGTCAGCGACATCTCTAAACTCGAAACGCCGCTCGACCTGACTCCATTCCAGAAAGAACTCGATGGCCTATGGGCGGCTCATGGTTCGAAGATCAACTGCCTGATCACCGAGCCGTACCTGGGAGGCGGCGGCAGCTATCACCCGCATCCGGCCTACCTGCAGATGCTGCAGGCGTGGTGCCGTGAGCATGACATCGTGTTCATCCTCGACGAGGTGCAGGCCAACTTTGGTCGCACGGGCAAGATGTATGCCTTTGAAAAGTACGGTCTCGAACCAGACATTGTGGTGCTGGGCAAGGGGCTGGGTAACGGCGTCGCAGTCAGTGCAGCTGTCGGAAGCGACGGCTTGATGGGCTCGCTGAAGTATGGCGAAGGGTCCGATACCTGGAGCGCGAATCCGATGGCATCCGCCTCGGTCGTGGCCACTCTCGACGAGTTCGAGACGCAGGATGTCCTCGGCCACGCGGAGAAGCTGAACAAGATCTTTGTCGAAGGTCTGCAGAAGCTGAAGCAGACTGGCGTGATCTGCAATCTTCGCGGCGAGGGCATGGTCTTTGGGCTGGAATGTGCCCCGATCGGGAAGCTGGCTGCCAACGAGACCGCGATTGAGTTCGTGAAGACCTGCTATCTCGGTCACCCCGGTGGCGACGGGATCCACTTCCTCGGGGCACTCGCTGGCAAGGTCCTGCGCGTCAGCCCGCCGATGACCATGACCGAACAGGAAGCCCGCGACTCACTAGCGCTGCTGTACGAACTGGTCTCCGCGATGGCAGCACGCCATCGGTAGATCTGTTCCTTCGACAACATCAACAGCGAGCAGGCTTGAACGTCCAGGGGGAGTCAAATCTGTCTTCTCCCGTTCTGGTGCCATGTCACGAGGTCGTTTCCGTCGATCAGAATGATACGACTCGACTTCGCTGCGCTCTCCTTCGCCTCTTCCGTGAAGCGACTTGTTGTCACGATGTATCCCCGAAATGCTCTTTGCTCCTCAATCACTCCTTTGAACTGTTGAACAACAGGCCGTCCAACAGGATTGTCGAGACTGTGACGCTTGCATTGGACGACGATCACGCCGTCGGGGTGGAAAATATAACCATCAACTCCGAAATCATTGGAACGGCTGGTGAGGCCCGTCGGATGCCCATCTTCCTCAAAGAAACTCATGACATGACGTTCAAACTCGACGGGATCCATCTCCATCAGGAACGTCAGTACATCCTCAACCTCCTTGGGAACCGGTGATCGTTTCGGAACCATAGCATCGGCTCTCATGGCGTCGAGTAACTCTTTTCTCGCACGCCGGGCAGATTCATACGCCACAAAGGTCAATAACAGTTTCGTTAACGGGTCGCGAACACTTCTGTCCTTGACGAAAGCCTCCACGATTGTGGTGGCTCCCGCCGTGCCCAGGAAAATCATGAGGACGACAGGCAATCCGATCCCGGTCCCAAATGCGGCGATTCCTGCGCCTTGCATCCCCAGGAAGCCACCACTGACGACTGTGACTGGAATTGCGACCTTCAGTGCGAGAGGCAGATTGGCACCGTAATAGTTGCTCAAACTCGTCTTGAGTGCATTGACCAGCAGCTGTGACAATCGAAGGGCGCTGGTGGATTGATACAGTTCCTTCGACTTAACACCGTTCGGTGACTCTTTCGCGAGAATCTCTCTTGCCTCGAGAAACCATCTGAGAATCTCATCCCGGTCACGCTCTGCTGACACAGAGCGAATTGCCAGGATGAAAACACTTGCGATTCCCATGCGAACGGAGTTGACGACACTTTTGTCTTCGGTCACGACAGATGGGAGCGAGACTGGAGGGACGTTCGTGTCGATTTCATCCCCATCTCTGCTCGAACTCGGCGGCTCCACAAACTCCTCAGACTTCGAGAAAAATCGCCTCATCCATTCAGTGGCCCACCAGGATGCCGAACCTCTCCCAGTTACGACTGAGCCAGCTGCTGTGTCGTTGCTAGCGTGCTGAGTGTGAGCGGCTCCCGGCACAGATTCCGGATTCTGTTCGGGGTTATTGCACTGACCGTCCATCGCGTCTTTCATGGATCACTTCCTCGACCAGAACTATCCGCATATCAATTGACTCTGACAATCTAACCTTAAAAAGTGGTCAGGCCAATCATGTCCGAATACTGCCAGGCGTACTTCCCATATGGTCTGAAGTCATTCTTGCGTCGGGTAGAACGGCATCTCCAGCCGCTGATCTCTAGGGGTTCCAGCCGAGGCTCAGTTTGTCGGATTTGACATTTTTGTGGTATTATCGTGTGGCAGTCTGATCATCTCAGTCTGGATCGAGGTCAATCATGTCGCCTGCTGAACAAGCCAAATCAATCTACGAGTACGAACTCAAGGGGCGTTTAGTCAACGATCACTTTGGCAAGTTCGTGGCAATCGAATCGGTCTCCAGGGACTACTTTCTGGGTGATACATTTATGGATGCGGCGCTGGCCGCCAAATCAGCACATCCCCAAGGCAAACCCTTCGTGATCCGGATTGGACATGACGCAGCGGTTCATATCGGGGCAGCTCAGACGTGAAGGGCATTGTTGACAGCAGTAATCGACCATTGATTGATATTGAAATCAAAAGCCAACTCAAGGGGCGTTCGACTGTCATCTCTGCATGGGTAGACACGGCATTCGATGGTCATCTGGTGATGCCGCGTGAGCAGATTCAAGATTTGGAGCTAGACCTGCTTGCTGAAACCGATGCAATTCTCGCTGATGGATCAAAAGTGACTCTGGAAGCGTATGTCTGTTTCGTGGAATGGTTCGGTGAGCCCCGGGCGCTCCAGGTCATCGCCAACGATGGACGATTTCCGTTGTTGGGGACCGGACTCATGGACGGCCACATATTGCATGTCGATTTCCGTGAAAGAACTGTCACGATTCTTTGATCTGGTAGGGGATTCAATCTGGTCAATGGAGGCGATGTCAGGTCATGCAGCTCATTGTTATCAGATCAGTTCCGATTCGATAAACTCCCCGAATGAAGCTGAAATGTCGCCCTGAGGATTTTCTGGTCACCGAGCTGTCGGAGTTTCCGATCCGCGCGAAGGGTGAGTTCGCGGTTTACGAACTCACCAAGCGGGGAATCGGCACGCCCGAGGCCATCACGCAGCTGCTGCAGATGTGGAAGCTTCCTCGCGAGAAGCTCTCGTATGGCGGGCTCAAGGATCGGCACGCAGTGACGAAGCAATTTGTTACCGTGCATCGCGGCCCGGCTCGTAATGCTCAACGAGACCAGTGGGATCTCGGCTATCTGGGGCAGTCGGACGAGCCGTTCCACCCGACGAACATCTCGGCCAATCGCTTCCAGATCGTGATGCGTGATATGGAGGCGGAGGAGTGCCAGAGAGCCATCTCGGCACTCGATGAAGTCGCCGTGTGGGGACTGCCGAATTACTTCGACGACCAGAGATTCGGCTCCGTGACATCCAGCGGCGAGTTCATCGCCCGGCCCTGGATCGCGGGCGACTACGAGAAAACGCTCTGGCTGGGGCTGGCTGCGGAATCACCGCATGACCGCTCAGCGGAAAAGCGGGAGAAGGCCACACTCCGCGACCACTGGGGCGACTGGCCCACGGTCATGAAGCGGCTGGGGCGTTCTCACCGTCGCAGCATTATCAGCTACCTCGTGCAGCATCCTCAGGACTTCAAGGGAGCGTGGGCACGCGTACGGCAGGATATGCGCAGCTTGTACCTCTCTGCCTTTCAGAGCCACCTGTGGAACAAGATTCTCTCCACCGCGATCCGGTCGACCTGTCCCGAGGAAAAACGAGTCGAAGTGCGTTTGGCTCTGGGGCCCGCGCCGTTCTTTCGGGAATTGCCGACCAATGCGACGATCAACCTGGCGACGCTCATGATCCCGCTGCCGTCGTCGCGTTCGATCTATGAGGATGACGCACCCATCACGGCGCTGACCGATCTTGTTCTCGCCACGGAAGGTCTCTCACGCGATGAGATCAAGATCAAGCACCCCCGCGACAGCTTCTTCTCGAAGGGCGAGCGAGCTGCGGTGATTCGTGCGACCGACGTGACGCGAGTCGAAGGTGAGGACACCCTCTACAAGGGGAAGCGATCACTCCAGCTCTCCTTCTGTCTGCCCCGCGGATGCTATGCGACGATCCTGATTAAGCGGATTACCGCTGCCGCAGGAAGCCACGACGATGCCCCCTCATCCGATGATCACGACTCGGATGTCGCCGAGCAGCACGACGAATCCGCCCAGTAGGACAGGCATTCCTGCCTGTCTCCAAAGAGGTGAGACGCTGAACGGCTTGTTTGCTTCACAATCGGGACGAGTCCGTCAGCCCGCCACAAACCGACCTCGCCTGTCCCAGCACTTCAATCAAGAGATGAATATCCTCAGGGGTATGATCCGCCGTGAGCGACACTCTCAGCCGGGAAGTTCCGCGTGGTACAGTCGGCGGACGAATGGCCGGCACCAGAAAGCCCCGCTCTTGAAGCAGTGCGGACAACTGCACCGCAGTGTTCGGGTCGCCCACGATCAGGGGAACGATGGGGCAGTCGGGCTCTCCAATGGCACTCCAACCTGTTGCAACCAACTCTGCCCGCAGCAGTCGTGACAGACTGCGAACGTGCTCGCGTCGATCCGGCTCGGCATTGATGAGACGCAACGACTCCAGAGCCGCACCGCAAGCACCCGGAGTCAGCGAGGTCGAGAACATCTGTGTGCGCGCCTTGTTTCTCATCCAGTCGCACAACTGCTGTGACCCGGCAACAAAGCCACCTTGCGAGCCGATCGCCTTACTCAATGTTCCCACTCGCACACAGGACGATTCGGAAACACCGACCTCTTCGCACCAGCCTCGACCATGGGGCCCGTACACACCCGTCGCATGGGCCTCGTCCACCAGCAGCATGCTGCCAGCACGTTCAGCGATTCTTACTAGTTCTGCCAGTGGTGCCGCATCACCATCCATGCTGAACAGGCTGTCGGTCACGATGAGACGGCGGCGGGCATCGCGGCACTTCGCGAGTTCATCCGCGATCTGGCCGAGTTCGTCATGGGAGTAAACCCGCAGCTTCGCCTTGCTCAGTCGACATCCGTCAATCAGGCTCGCGTGATTCAGTCGATCGCTGAAAACGACGTCGCCCACTTCCACCAGAGAGCCAATCGCCCCGACGTTGGCTGCGAACCCGGTGGGGAACAGCACCGCAGCTTCTGTCCCCTCGAAATCGGCGATGGCCTGTTCCAATTCTGCATGGAGGGGCGTCCGCCCGCTCACGAGCGCACTCGCCCGGCCACCTGTTCCATATCGACTCGTCGCATCCAATGCTGCGGCGATCACGCGAGGGTGACCCGCAAGCCCCAGATAGTCGTTTGACGCAAAATGAACCAGCTCGGCACCGTCCACACGACATCGCCCATGTGGCAACGGCTCGCACACTCGGGGCCGTCGGCGCAAGCCAGCCGCATCGAGTGCCTGCAATTCATTTGTGATCCAGTCGAAGCTCATATCGGAATGATATCGCATCCGACGAGGAGACTCCTCCCACAAGAACCGTCTTGTCAGTTGGCCAAGGGATCGATCGGCAAGTAGTATTCGTGTAGTGAATGAAACATCATGGAGAGAGACGAAAATGAAGCTGCCACGCATCGTTTGTATCACCATATTTGTCCTCAGTACTCAGTTTGCTCTGGCCGATGGCCCGGCGGATAACAATGTCGACACCGTGCGTCAGATCCCTCCGCCGGGTGTGATGATTGCCCCGGCGGATCGCGAAGCCCTCCAGGCCGATCTCAAGCAGCTGAACGAGAAGCTGGCCGGACTCCGAGCTTTTACGAATCCAGTGGTGCAGAAGTATCTGCCCGATGTGGAGATCTTCGCTCGGGCGGTGAGTCTGGCTCTCGACGAAGACGGGTTCTATGACCCGAAGGAGGCGGAACGGGCCAAGGATGTGCTCAAGGAAGGGCTGATTCGCGCGGAGGCCTTGTCAAAGGGCGAGACTCCCTGGCGGGCTGCGACCGGGTTGGTGGTTCGCGGCTTTCGCTCGCAGCTCGATGGAACCGTTCAGCCCTATGGCATCGTTTGCCCCGGTCCCTTCACCGAGGGGATGCGGGCTGACGTCTGGTGCCGGGGCCGTAGTGAGCGCGGGCTGGAAGTTCAGTTCATCAATTCGCGAATGACCAGCCCATACCCTGAGCCAGCCCCGGGCGTGATGATGATTCACCCGTTTGGCCGGTACTGTAATGCGAACAAACTCGCGGGCGAGGTCGACACGCTGGAGGCCCTCGAACACGCTCTCAGCGAGTACCCGATTGATCCCAAGAGAGTCGCGATCCGCGGGTTCTCGATGGGCGGTGCAGCTGCGTGGCACCTTGCGGTTCACTATCCGGACAAGTGGTTCGTCTGCAATGCGGGGGCCGGGTTCTCGGAGACGCCGGACTTCCTCAAGGTCTTCCAGAAAGAGGAGCTTCACCCCTACCCGTTCGAGGAGAAGCTGTGGCAGTACTATGACTGCCCGGTCTGGGTGCGGAATCTGCGGGGGCTACCGACGATTGCGTACAGCGGGGAAATCGACAGCCAGAAACAGGCCGCCGACATCATGGCCGCTGCCAGCTGGAACCTGCCCGAGTACGAGCGGTTTGAGCTGACACACATCATTGCTCCGAA
>QWOR01000341.1 GCA_003669575.1 Planctomycetota bacterium
CGGTTTGTACCCCATTTGCCAAAATCGAGCGAGACCAGTTTGGCCCTGAAAAGCGAGGATGTCTGGCCAGCTGTAACCCCGCTAAACGCAGGCATTTTCGAGTCGGTGCTTAGCCAGTTAATCCTTGATTCTAAACCGCGAAATGATGACAGCCGGTAGCCTTGGCCGCTAACTCAAGGAACACCGCATGCACCTGATCCAGACCCGCGACCTACCCCTGAGCGGCCACGAACTTTGCGATCGCTGAGTAGTCTCCCTTCAGCGACTGATACAGCTGGGCGTATAGCGGATATGCCGCGTCGTAAATCTTTCGGGTCTTCGTATCGGGTTGCCAGGAATCAGTCACCTGAATCGTAGCATCACAGGCTTCGACGACATTCTTATACGCCCCGGTCCCGACAGCTGCGAGGAGGGCTACCCCGAAGGCCGGGCCTTCGCTGGCGTTGATTGTCGCGGTCTTCACTCCGTAGATGTCGGCTTGCAGCTGTCGCCAGAAGGCACTCCGCGCCCCGCCACCCGACAGACGGACTTCCTTCACCGGGACTTTCAGCCCCTGAATGATCTCCAGGCAGTCCCGCATGGCGAACGTCGCTCCCTCGATGACCGAGCGGGCCATGTGCGACCGACCGTGACGCAGGCTCAACCCGATCCAGGCGGCGCGGGCATACGGGTCGGCATGCGGCGTCCGCTCACCCGTCAGGTAAGGCAGGAAGAACAAGCCTTCGCTGCCAGCTGGGGCCTGCTGGGCCTGAGCCGTGATGACTTCATAAGGGTCCTGGCCCAGAGACTTGGCCACGGCGGTTTCGCACTGGCCCAACTGGTTGCGATACCACTGCAGGCTGCCACCCGCTGAGAGGACCACGCCCATCATGTGCCACTTGCCACGCACCGCATGACAGAACGTATGCACGCGGCCCTCGGGGTCGATCTGGACTTCGTCGCTATGGGCAAAGACCACACCGCTTGTTCCCATCGTGGCAGAGAGCACGCCCTTTCGCACGATGCCGTTACCAACGGCACTGGCAGCCTGGTCTCCACCCCCACCGACGACAGGCACTCCTGCGGGGAGCCCCATCTGCTCCGCAGCTGCGGTTGTCAATACGCCGCTGACCTCCTCTGACTCGTACACCTTGGGCAAGATCGACGCGGACAGGTCGAGTTTCTTGAGTAAAGGTGCGGACCACTTGCGGTTCTGTACATCGAGCAGCAGCGTCCCCGAGGCATCGCTGACCTCCGTCGCGAACTCACCCGTCAGCCGCAGCCGTACAAAGTCCTTGGGAAGCAGGCAGCTGACCATCCGCTCATAGTTCTTCGGCTCCTTGTTCCGCAGCCACAAAATCTTGGGAGCGGTGAATCCGGTCAGGGCGGGGTTGGCGACCATCCCAATGAGCTTCTTACGCCCACCGGCCCGCTCTTCGATCTCCGCACATTCCGCAGCTGTGCGCTGATCGTTCCAGAGGAGGGCCGGGCGGATGACCTTCTGGTCCTTGTCGAGGAAGACGCTGCCGTGCATCTGTCCGCTGAGGCCGATGCCCTTCACTTCGGATGCTTTGAAGACACCCTTCTGCACGATTTGCTTGACCGAATTGATCGTCGCATTCGCCCAGTCCTCGGGGTTCTGTTCCGACCAGCCGGGTTTGGGGCTGGAGAGCGGATACTCAATCGTCACCGAGGCCAGGATCGTACCGTCTTCTCGAATCGCAATCGTCTTGGTGCCACTGGTGCCGATATCAATGCCGAGGAAGACACTCATTGCGATCGCCTTGAGAGTGAAAATGCGGATGTGGGAAGGGAGTGAAACCGCAGTCTATCAGGGGCGAAAGTGGGAGCGTAGCGATGGCCAGATGCTTCACCGCCTGAGGGGTATGGCCTGACGTGCCCACGTCAGGCTTGGCACTGTCCATGCGTGATTCGACGGGACAGGGAACAGCACCACCAGTGATAGATGAAACCGACGTAGAGCATCGTCAGACGAAGTGGGTCGAAATGATGCAGGCGTCCAAAACAGTAAATCGCGAGGTTCAATTCGATCATCAGCGTGAACAGGGTGAGTACGATCGAGAACACACCCCAGAGCCAGGTGAACCTGTCGAATCACGATTCGACCAAGTGTCACCACCCTAGTACTTCACCTTCTCCCAGACCAGGTGAGACACGCCGACGGCCCGTTCGCGGAACGCGCCTTCGCAATAGCACAGATAGTATTCCCACATCCGAATGAAGCGGTCATCAAAGCCCAGCTCGCGGACTTCAGTGATTCGCTGGAAGAATCGCTCGCGCCAGTTTCGTAGCGTGATCGCATAGCTCTCCGCAAAATCAAACAGCCCGGTCAGCCGCAATCCAGTTCCCTTGGAGACCGCCGCCTGCATTGCTCCGACCGAGGGCAAGCATCCACCCGGGAAGATGTATTTCTGGATGAAGTCGACCGACTTCAGGTAAGTCGCATAACGCTGATCGGGCATCGTGATCGCCTGGATCAGCATCTTGCCTCCCGGCTTCAGCAGTCGGTCGCAAGTGGAAAAGTAAGTCGGCAGGTACTCATCCCCCACAGCTTCGATCATCTCGACCGAGACGAGCTTGTCGTACTGTCCCGCCAGGTCGCGATAGTCGGTCATCAGTAAGGTCACGCGGTCCTGGAGACCAGCCTCTTGAATTCGTTGCGAGGCCATCGCGTGCTGCTCTTTGGAGATCGTGGTGGTTGTCACGTGACAGCCATAGTTCTTCGCAGCGTGAAGTGCCATCCCTCCCCAGCCGGTACCAATTTCCACCAGATGATCCGTTGGACGCAGGCTGAGGGACTGACAAATCCGATCAAGCTTCGCGATCGACGCCGATTCCAGACTCTGCGACTCGTCTTCAAACACAGCCGAGGAGTACATCATCGTCGGGTCGAGGAACAACTTGAACAGCGAATTGCTCAAGTCGTAGTGAGCGGCAATGTTCTTCCGGCTCCCTTCACGCGTATTGCGAGAGATCCAGTGGCCTGCACGGGAGAACCACCCCGCGATCCGGGCCAAACCACCCTCCATCGAGTCGAGCTGTGACATGTTGCGACACAGAATCCGTACCAGCGCTGTCAGATTGTCGCAGCTCCACTGACCTTCCAGATAAGCCTCCGCAGCTCCCAGACTTCCCCCCCTGATCAGCGTGCGATAAAGGGACAGCGAATGGACCTGTAGAGTACATCCCATCTGATCGGTCGATGGTTCCCCGAAGGTGAAGGTCCCCAGCGGATCTTGAATCACAATCTGACCGTGTCGAATATGGCTAAGCGTTTTCAGAGCCAGTGCCCGTGCGGTGCGATCGATCCAGCCGGGAGAGCTGCATGGGGAGTCACCTTGGGTATTTGAGAGGGGGGCAGGATGACAAATGCTCATGGTGTCTCCGCAGTGGTGATCGTGTTCGCTGGGGTATGGAGTGATCAGTGAGTGGGAAGGGGTTGCGGATGCGGTACAAAAGGGACTCGCTTGGCCCACAGCTTGAGGGCCTGCCAATAGATGCCCCCAGCGACCTGAGCCGTCATCAACGGATAAACTGCCAGGCACCGTGCCAGATTCCATCCCGTGATCGGAAGCCGTTTCATCCAGAGCGTGGCATCGAACGCTTTGGAACCGTCTCGCCAGTTTTCGATCTGCACGCTCAGCTTCTCACCCGGTGCTCCCATGCGCCAGTGGTAGTCGTAGTTCATTTCCATGAACGGAGAGACGTGGAAGTCCTTGGCATGTTCGTGACGGGCCACTCTCGGCGAACTTCCCTCCCACGGGAGGATGTAGCGGTGCACCTCGCCCCACGGGGTATTGGTGACCTCAGCCACAACGGTCTCGACCTGTTCTCCCGACTCGTCATAGCAGTAGTAGAAGCTGATCGGATTCATCGCGAAGCCAGCATACCGCAGGTTCGTCAGGAGGCGGATCGGTCCCGTCGGTCGACATCCGCGTTCCTGCTCCACCAGGTCACGCACCGACTCATCGAGAGACTGGGTCTCGGGACCCAAGTAGTCCGATCGTCGAAACCGGGCCCACGCGAAACGCTGTGTCGACCAGAACCACCGCCCTGCAAATACGCGGTCCAGTTCGGCCAGGTCGAGACTCAACATAAAGAGCCGATATCGAAACTCGTGCTGGACAGGACTCATCCTTCGATGACGGACCCATCCTTCATAAATGCAGCTTTTCAGAGGCTCAGTGCGATCAGACATGCACAGTCTCCCGCATCTCGATCGAGCCGGGGCTCCACGATGGTACGATCCCGAACCGATCGCAAACCGCGAGAGCACTCACCACACCATCTTCATGGAAACCGTTCCGCCAATAAGCCCCACAGTACGATGTCCGATTGTGCCGGATCAACTCGCCATGCCGACGCTGCGCAGCTGCGCGTCGTGCCGTGAAGATCGGGTGATCATAAAGATACCTGCCAAGGACCAGAGTGGGGTCAATCGCGTCCTCTTCATTCAGCGTCACCAGGAACTGTGTGGGCGAATCGATCCCCTGCAGGATGTTCATGTGGTAGGTCAGAGTCGATTGATCGAGGCGATCGGCTCGAACGTGGTAGTTCCAACTCGCCCAGGCCCGCGGCTTTGACGGCAGTACTCGCTGGTCAGTATGCAGCACTGCGACATTCTTGCTGTACGGAAACTCTCCTAGAATCTCCTGCTCAATCGGGTCGGCATCACCGAGGATGCGTAATGCCTGGTCACTGTGACAGGCGAAGATCACCTCATCGAAAGTCTCGCTCCCTCCCGAATGCCGGACTTCCACATCATCGCTCTGGCGGGTGACCCGCTGTACGGGACAGTTCAGGCGGATCTGATCGAGGTACGGAGCGGTCAGCTTTTTCACGTACTCGCGAGAACCACCCTTCACGACGCGCCACTGAGGCCGGTTCCAGATCTGCAGCAGTCCATGGTTCTTATAAAACTCGATGATGAAACGCACGGGAAACTGCTCGAAGGTCCCGATCGGGCAGGACCAGATGGCCGCTCCCATGGGGATGAGGTACCAGTCGGAAAACTCCCGCGTGTAGCCATGCTCTCGGAGGTACTCCCCGATGGTCATCTCTTCCGAGGTACTTGCCAGATGCTGCGGTGCCTCGCGGTTGAACCGCATCACGTCGGCGAGAAAGCGATAGAACCGAGGGCTCAGCAGGTTTGACCTCTGTGTGAACAGGCCGCTCAGCGATGATCCGTTGTACTCAATCCCGCTGCGATCACTGCGGACACTGAATCCCATTTCAGTCGGCTGTAACTCGACATTCAGCTCCTTCATCAACCCCAGAAAAGCGGGGTAGGTCCAGTCGTTGCAGACAATGAACCCCGTATCGATCGCGAACTTCCGGCCGTGCATCTCAACATCGACGGTATGTGTATGTCCGCCGATGTAGTCATTCGCTTCGAAGACGGTGACTTCGTGATGGCCATGGAGCAAGTAAGCTGCCACCATGCCGGAGATTCCGGTTCCGATGATGGCAATTCGCATACGACAAACCCCTGATACTGCATCGAAACGTGGCGATGCACGGTCCTCTCACTCAACTCGTTTTATAGACAGCACATCGAGTTCGACCAGTGGGAAGTTCTCGGGGCACCACCCTCTGGATTACCGCTTCGGCCCGGCAGTGTCAACGATCCCGTCCCGGACGGCTCCACCTGTCAGGGCGAGTTGCCGATCAGCAGGAAAAGCGTGAAGATGCCGGCTCGAACGCCCAAAGAGCCGAGAACGCAGTTCCGCCATACCTCAGACGATCCAATCCAGATGCCAGACTGCTTCATTGCTATCGATGCCGGAACAACGAATTCGCGAGCCTGGCTCATGGAAGACGGCATCGTTCGTGCGGCGGAATCGGCCTCCGTCGGAGTTCGAGATACGGCGAAAGATGGCCATACGGGGGCCCTGCACGCAGCAATACGTGGACTCGTCGAGAGGGTCAGTACGGAGGCGACGACTCAGCCGACGCTTATCGCAGCTGCGGGGATGATCACCTCGGCTCTCGGCCTGAAGGAGATCGTCCATCAGATCGCCCCTGCCGGTCCGAAGGAACTGGCGGCGGGTTCGGTCGAGTTGCAGCTGCCGGAGATCAGTAAGCTGCCGATCATTCTATTTCCCGGAGTCCGTTCTGGAGCGTGGTTTGCGGAGGAAGATGTTGAGTCGAATGACATGATGCGTGGCGAGGAGACGCTCTGCCTTGGTCTGTCCTGCGAGCGACCGGGTCAGGCTCTCACGGTGCTGAACCTCGGCTCGCACTGGAAGGCAATTCAGGTCGATTCTCACGGATCGATCACCGGCAGCTGGACGACTCTCTCAGGAGAAATGCTGCATGCCGTCATGGCGCAGACAATTCTGGCCAGCGCTGTTCCCGCCGGTCGCCCTGAAACTCTCGATCCCGATTGGATCCAGCGCGGGGCGGAGATGTTCGCCCGCCATGGGCTGAGCCGGTCACTCTTTGCCGTTCGGCTGTGGGAGGTTCAAGGGGGAGCTCGCTCCACAGCCCCGCAGCGGTTGGCGTTCCTCATTGGAGCATTCGCCGCCGAGGGACTCGATGTTTTCCGTCGGGCGGGGTACCTAACGCAGGGGCCGGTCCTGCTGATCGGAAGCGGTGGGATCGCTGATGCCTGGCAGTCTCAGTTGAATCTGGCGGGTATTGCAATTGAGCGAATTGATGGTGAGGCCACTACGCGGGCCTTCACCACTGGAATCCAACGGCTTCTGGAAGCTAGATCCGCAGTAAGTCCTTAATAGAGATGCGCTTAACACTTTCGTCGATGATTAGTAAATCTTCACTTTTAGACAGTTTTTCCATTCGCAATCCGTGAGTTCAAAGACGTATGATCAATGCCCCGTCAGAGAGCCCAATTCGGGCACGATGACATTAACGATTATTCCAGCCCGGAAGATCAACTATGGTGCGAGAGCCGTACCTGATGCGACTTTCCACACCGAGCTGCCGCCTGGCGGCGATACCGCTGCGTTTCGCCTGCTCACTATTCCTGGTGATCACCCTGGGCAGCCTGATTTCGACAGCTGCTTTCCCGCAGAATCCAGAACAGGGCAAGGTTGTCCCTGCGGCTGAAGGTAAGCCTGCCGTTGGACCGGATGGGAAGCCGATCGACCCGAATGCGAAGCCTGCGGATCCCAATGCCAAACCGGCCGACCCGAACGCCAAGCCCGCCGACACGGGCATCAAGGTCATCCGGCGGACTGAATATCTGAAGACGCCCAGCACCTCGGAGAAGTTCAACGCCACCGTCGGTGCCGATGGAAAGGTCGAATTCCACTTCGAGGGGACGCCTTGGCCTCCGGTTCTCGACTGGCTCGCCGAGATTTCCGGGAAGAGTCTCGACTGGCAGGAACTCCCCGGAGATGTCCTGAACCTGCATACGCAACGCCGCTACACCCCGGAAGAGGCCCGCGATCTGTTGAATTGGCATCTCCTCGCGCGCGGGTTCACCCTGCTGCTGCATGACGAGGTCTTCACGGTCGCGAACGTCAAGGGCATTAATCCCGGCATCGTTCCCCGCGTCACCGAGGAAGAACTAGCAACTCGCATGCCCAGCGAGTTTGTGAAGATCTCACTGCCGCTGGAATGGATCATCGCCGAGGATGCAGCCACGCAACTGGCCCCCATGCTCAGCCCCAATGGCAGGCTCTCCGCCATCAAGTCGGTGAACCGCATCGAGGCCATCGATGCAGTGTCGAACCTCCGCGATATCGTGACCCTGCTGCGTGACGAGCAGAACAGCCGCCGAAACGATCGGGCGCTGGTCCGCGTCTTCAAGCTGCAGCATGTTCGTGCGGACGAGGTGATCGTCTCGCTCATGTCGATCCTCGGTATTGAGAAGAAACAGGTGGCAGGCAGTGGCGGCAACATGAACGTCATGATGCAGCAGATGCAAATGCAGATGCAGCAACAAATGCAGCAGATGCAACAACAGCAAGGCGGAGCTGCCGGAGCCCAGAAGGCGAGTGAGCCGAAACTCGTCCTGAACTCTCGCGAGAATAGCATTCTCGCCACGGCTCCACCTGACAAGATGGAGATCATCGAGCAAACCGTGAAGGCCCTCGACATCTCTCCCGACTCCGAAGATCAGTTACTTCGTAATCTTGACCGGATGCGGGTTTACCGGCTGACTACGCTCAAGCCCGAGCCGCTCGCGGAGATCCTCACCGATGTGGA